>NZ_FXLV01000047.1 GCF_900180345.1 Bathymodiolus heckerae thiotrophic gill symbiont | reverse complement strand
TAGACTAAAGTTACAAAAGTTAATAAAGACTAACTCTCTACTAAGGCTATCAGCCAACTTCTCATCAGAGAGATTATGCCATTGCCTATTATAGCAATGCTTTAAACAAGCTAACGGGCGAATAATCGGGCTAGTTCTTTAACTATTACTTTCCAATCGATGATTTTGTTAATAATGTCTAGTTGGTATGTTGATGAGACTATCGGAAAAGGTTTGTTCTTGGGTGGTTATAATGCGCATTATTTATATAAGTAGTTGATAATTATAGTGTTTTACTATAAATTTCAGGATAAATACAAGATTTTTAGGGTTGATTTAGGGTTTTTTTGGTTTAATGCAGGGGTCTTCAGTTGGGTTTTTTTGAAATTAGTTGCCAATCTTCCACTTGTCTTTTTCTGAAAAGGCTTTAATAGTTTGGCGCTTGGCTTTGTTGATGAGATTGGCGTGTGAGAGTTTGTATTTTTTGCTGTAATCTGCAAGGGAGATAATTTCTTTGCCCTCTAAATACGCCAAGCGCTTGTGGTAACTATTAGTGAGCGCTTTGCCGATAATACCCTGCATAGTCTTGCTTTCCCCTGTCTCGTTAAATTCATTAAAAGCGGTGTAATAATTCGCTCTGTCAATAAATTTAATGTTAATCGGCACAAAGCCATCGCGAATGAGTAGGTAATTATTTAGCACTCTGCCAATGCGTCCATTGCCGTCAATAAACGGATGAATTTGTTCAAAATTCAGGTGGAATAGGGCGATGCGTTTGATGATGTGCTCATTGTTGGTGGCGAAGTAGTGGGCTAATATTTTGTGTAATTTGTCGATGATGTGTTCGGGAGATGTGGCGATGTGGTTGCCAACACGCACCCATTCATCTTTTTGCCGCCATCTACCTGCAAAATCATCGTTGATATTGGCCAATAACATTTGGTGTAATAGTAAAATAATCTCTAAATTTAGTTCAGATTGTGTAGCTTTTTTGTTGATATAACTTACTACTCTGGCGAGATTTTTTGCTTCAAATAATTCTCGCTCGGAAATATACTTATCCAAGTCAATTTGCAATAAAACTTTTTCAGTGTCGCCTAGGGTTAGCGTAGAGTTTTCGATTGCATTTGAGTTATAAACTTGCTCGCCAACTTCGGCTTCTGAGATTAAATCAAGTAATGCTTGTTTGCCTTGGAATACCGCATAATAACGACTGCGTAATTTTTGAATATTTTCAAATATTGTGTGAGTTTTTGCCATAATTTTCTATTATAACCGTTAAAAATTGATTTATTTTGTATATTTTAACGATTATAAATCTATAAAGTGTAAATTATTTTATCTGTTTGACGATGTCAATATCGCTTAAATTAATAGTTTTATCTTTAAATTGTTGCGTGGTTTCGTGTCCTTTACCAGTGATGAGTAGACATTCATTTTCGCCTAGGGTGGTAACGGCAGTTTCAATGGCGAGTTGTCTGTCTAGGGTAATGTTCACTTCATAACTATCGTCAATACCATTTAAGATGTCATTGATAATGGCACGAGGCTCTTCATTGCGTGGGTTGTCGTTGGTCAAAATAAGGGTGTTTGCCAGTTTTGAGGCAATTTTCCCCATTTTTGCTCGTTTATTTTTATCCCGATTGCCACCACAACCAAACACAAGGCGAATGTTAAAATTTGGGTAATGTGTTTGTAAAGTAATAATAGCATTTTCGATGGCATCTGGCGTGTGGGCGTAATCTACCCATACTAGACGGTTGTTGATTTTTTGCATTCTGCCTGGTGGAGGCGTGAGTTTGTGGAGTAGTGGAATGATTTTTTCATCATCAAATCCAAGCGCCCTAAGCGTGTTGAAGGCGGCTAAAACATTGAGTAAATTGAATTCACCTAAGAAAGGCAGTTCAAAAACAAAGTTTTTCAAAGTGACTAAAAATCCTTGTTTAGTCGGTCTAATATCCTCAAAATCATCCAAGCCAAAGTTGGTATTTTCCTTACCTTTTGCTGCCTTTAAAAAGTCAGAGTAATAATTATCATCTCGATTAAGAATAGTAGATACAACGCTTGAGCGTGAAAATAATCGTGCTTTGACGCTTTGATAAGCGTTAAGGTCTTGGTGATAATCTAAGTGGTCTTGGGTAAAATTGGTGAACACTGCGTGAGTAATGTTTAGTCCTGAGGTTCTGTTTTGGTCAATACCGTGCGATGACACCTCTAACACAGCAGTATTGATGCCATGTTTAAAATAGCCATCAAGCGTGCGATATAATGTAAGAATGTCAGGTGTGGTTTGCTTAGAGCGTTGTTTAGATTGACTAATGCTCAGCGTGCCAATCAGCCCGTTTTTAACTTCGAGCATAGCTAATAATTGAGAGATAAAACAAGCCACTGAAGTTTTGCCGTTAGTGCCAGTAATACCAATTATCTTGACTTTTGTGGCGTTATGATAAAAAGTTGCTGCCAAGGTTTGCAAGTGTTCAGATAAATTGTCAATACGAATGGCAGGGACGGCGCATTCAATATCTTGTGAATCAATTAGCACGGCAACACAACCCTTTTCAATGGCTTGGTCAATATACTCAATGCCATGTGTGGATTGCCCTTGTAAGGCAACAAACACATCACCTGCTTGCACATTGGCAGCAATTAAGCACAGTCCGTGAATCTCGATATTAATTTGTGTTGGGGTAATATCGCTAAGTAATTGGTTTATTTTCATAGGCGTATTATAACCAAGACAGACGCTAAAAATATTCAGTCTATTATTAGAATATTATAATTTACTAATAGTTTTGCATTCTATGGTTAGACACAGTAGAATTATGGCTTTTTTAATGACTGAGGAAGAGGAATGGCTTTAACACGCAGAGATTTTATTAAAGTAGTGGGCGCAGGTTCGGCAGCTGGTTTGATTAGTGGTTGTGGTAATGATGCGGATAAGCTGTCTGCCCAAGACAATAGATACGAGGTGGCAAAGACAGGCAATGCGCGTATTTTGCACATTACTGATACTCATGGCAATTTGTTGCCAAATTATTTTCGTGAGCCAAATGTTAATTTAGGTTTTGGATCTACTTTTGGGCAGTTGCCTCATGTGGTTGGCAACAAGTTACTGAAACAAATTGGCGTTAAGCCTGGTTCGCCTGAGGCTTATGCATTTACTTATAATAATTTTGAAGAATTGGCAGCTAAATATGGCAAAACAGGTGGTTTTGGGCAGATTAAAACAGTGTTAGATTCGTTGCGTGAAAGTGCAGGTGGCGTGCAAAACACGCTAACCGTTGATGGCGGTGATACTTGGCAGGGCTCTGGCACATCACTTTGGACGCGAGGGGCAGATATGGTCGAGGCATGCAATATGCTTGGTGTTGATGTGATGGTCGGACATTGGGAATTTACTTATAAAGAAGAAGAAACACTTAAGAATATTGGTTTCTTTAAGGGAGATTTTTTAGGTCAGAATGTGCGTATTATGGAAGATGCTTTGTTGGGCGATGAGTATATTGCCATGACAGAAAAATATGGCGGCAATGGTTTATATAATGAAGATGACAGCTTGCCATTTAAGCCTTATGTGATTAAAAATGTGGGTGGGCATCGTATCGCAGTAATTGGTCAAGCTTTTCCAAGAACTTCTAACGCTAATCCACAAAAATATTTCTTCCCAGATTGGTCGTTTGGCTTGCGTGAAAGCGAAATGAGTGAGCTAGTTGCTGATATTCGTGCCAATGAAAAGCCTGATGCTATTATTTTGGTTTCGCATAATGGTATGGATGTGGATATTAAAATGGCATCTCGTGTGGTTGGTATTGATGCAATTTTTGGTGGACATACGCATGACGGTATGCCAAAACCTATTGAAGTGAAAAATGCAGGTGGCATGACTGTGGTAACGAATGCAGGCTGCTCAGGTAAATATATCGGGGTAATGGATTTAGACATTAAAGACCATAAAGTGGTTGGCTACAATTATAAAATGTTGCCAATTATTACCAATCTTATTAAGCCTGATGCGGCAATGGTGTCGTTTATTGATAAAATGCGTCAGACCAAATACGATAAAACTGTGGTTGAGGCTCGCAGTAGTGCAATGAGTAATAACTCAGACCGTGTAGGTAAGACTTTCGATGCTATTTTGACCGAAAAACTATGCACCACGGAGCAAACCCTATATCGCCGTGGTAATTTTATGGGTACTTGGGATCAGGTGCTGGTTAATTCACTGCGCGCCGAATATGAGGCAGATTTTGCCATGTCTGCAGGCGTGCGTTGGGGTACATCAGTGCCAGCAGGGCATGTCATTACTATGGAAGATTTAATGACCAATACCTCGATGACTTATGGCGAAACTTATGTGAATGAACTAAAAGGTTTGCAACTCAAAGAAATCTTAGAGGGCATTGCTGAGAACTTATTTGTGCAAGACCCTTATCTGCAATCAGGCGGCGATATGGTGCGTATGGGTGGGCTGGATTACACCATTGATCCTGCTCAGAGCTTGGGTAATCGTATTAGCAATATTGTCGATGATGAAGGCACGCCGATTGATGCAAACAAATCTTATAAGGTGTCTGGTTGGGCGCAAGTGGGTAGTGTGGGTAATGGTCGCCTGATGTGGGATGTAGCGGCGGATTATTTGCGCAAACAAAAACATCTTAACCTTAAAAAAGTGAATCATCCGACCATCAAAGGTGTAAACAACAATCCGGGTATTGAAAACTACGCAGGAAAATTAATTTAACCCTGTTTTGCTCGTATGTTAGCTGCTATTAAAAACACTTTTAAAAACCTTTGGTTTCGTGATTTAGGCGAGGATTCTATTCATATTAATGATACCGCAGTGCGTATTCGTGCAGGCGTTTTGCTGATTATTCCTATTTATATGGTTTTCACTTTAGTTAATGTGATGTATGGTTCATCGTGGGATGTGGTGTTGAATACCACCTCGGTGGACACTTTTGAGACTGATTGGGATGACCGCATTGTTTATCAAGTAGAAGCCACAAAAAGGGTGTTTGACTATTCTTTTCAAACTAAATTATTGGTTTATGCTTTGATTGAAATGTTGCTAGGCATGTCCGTTATTGGTGCACGGTTTTCCCCCACGATTTTATTGGCTAGTTTTTTGGTTATCGGCAGAGAACCTGAATGGAAGCCCATCGACCCTAAGCGCTGCGCTTGGATAATGGGGGCAAGTTTTATCTCGGTGTGTATTGTCTTTTTTAATCCAGACGCAGTTGCGCTTTGGATTAACAATTTATTAGGCACCAGTATCCCTGTTGATGAAAATTATGTGCCCTCTTGGTTAGTGTTGAATTTAGTATGGATATGTCTATTATTTATGTGGCTAGAAGCGGTTATTGGTTTTTGTGCGGGTTGTAAAATCTATGCAGGATTGGTCAAATTAGGCGTTGTTAATCGCCATTGTGATGCTTGTGAAAACATTAATTGGGATGAAATCAAACGCAAAAAACAACAAAAAAATAGATAAAAAAAACAAAAAATAAATGCCAAAATTACTAATATCCATCACCCTGTTTTGGCTGTTGGTTGGCACATCTATCGCAGATGTGGTCAAACCTGCTTTGGTGGAAATCTCAATCTATGCTGATAAAAAAGTCGAAGTTGTGATTGACCTTAGCCTTGAAGCGGTAATGACAGGCATTGGCACTCAATATAAAAATACCACAGATGCACCTGCCTCAGCCGAGTATGACGCATTGCGTGCGCTAGCACCTGAGGTATTGCACACACGCTTTAAATATTTTGAAACACAGTTTTTAAACAGCATTCAATTCACGGTTAATCATCAAATTCAAGACTTACATTTAAAGCATACCAACATTGATATTGTTGGCTACAAAAAACGCCCTAGAAAAACCGTACTCACTTATACAGTGCAACTAAGCCAACGGCCTAAAACTTTATCGTGGCAATACACCAAAGCCTCTGGCGACAGTGCATTGCGCTACCAAGTGTATAAAAAAGATGAATACAATTGGAGTCAATGGCAATGGTTGCGTAATGGCGCATCAAGTGGCATAATTGACATCAATCACCCCGAACCTATGGGCATGATGGGGCGATTGTCTCAGTTTACCGCCATCGGTTTTGACCATGTTATTCCCTTAGGTTGGGATCATATTTTATTCATTATCGGTATGGCGTTATCCTCACTACTGTGGCGAAAATTACTGCTTTTGGTCAGTGTATTCACTTTGGCACACACGCTCACCTTAGCCTTGGCAATGGCAAATATGGTAGAAATATCACCAAGAATTATTGAGCCACTGATTGCTTTTTCAATCGCTTATGTGGCGATAGAGAATTTATTAAGCAGTCAATCCATCAGGCGTAAAAGCGTGATTGTATTTTTATTCGGACTTATACACGGACTTGGTTTTGCCAGTATGCTCAAGTCTTTTGAAATGACTGAAGACAATTTTCTGACCACTTTAATCGGCTTTAATATCGGCGTTGAACTCGCACAAGTTGTTATTGTCTTAAGTGTAGTTGCCCTACTATTATTACTAAAAATAGCAAAACTTGATTATCGAAAAATTGCGATTATGCCAGCCTCTGTTATCATTGCTATGATTGGTGTTTATTGGGGTATTGAGCGTTTGGTGATTTAGGTTAAATAATTTTTGCTTGCATTAGGGTGTGGGTGTTAATTGCGCCAACCACTTGATTATTTTCATCGACCACAGGCAGTGAATTTAGGTTAAATTCATCCATCATTGCTACCGCTGCCGTTGCTGGTTTGTCGGCTAGGATGGTTTTGCAGTTTTGGGTCATAACTTTGCCAATGGTGAGATTTTGAATATTTGGGTGTTCTTCCAAAACACGGCGTAGGTCGCCATCGGTGAAGATGCCTTGCAGGGTGTTGTTGTCGGTAATTAGCACCATGCCAAGGGTTTTTTGGCTCATCACCAATAAAGCATCGAGTAATTTGGTATCGGTACTAACGATAGGTATGTCATTTCCTGTTTTCATAATATTATTAACAAAAGTTAGTAAGCGTCTACCGAGTGTGCCACTGGGGTGTGAGCGAGCAAAATCATCTGGACTAAAGCCTTTATTGGTAAGAATACTTACGGCCAATGCATCGCCCATGGCAAGTGCCACTGTTGTGGAAGAGGTAGGCGCTAAGTTGTGTGGGCAGGCTTCTTTTTGCACACCAACATCTAAATGCACATCGCTGATTTTACCAATAGCAGAGTCTTTATTGCCTGTCATGCCAATGATACTAACGCCAAGGCGCTTAATAATTGGCACTAGCGTCATTATTTCATCAGATTCACCTGAGTAAGAAATGCAAATAGCAACATCGTTTTGTTCAATCATACCTAAGTCACCGTGCCCTGCCTCGCCAGGGTGAACGGCAAAAGCAGGCGTGCCAGTGGAGGCAAAAGTGGCAGCAATCTTGTTACCAATGTGTCCTGATTTACCCATGCCAATTAGAATAACTTTACCAGTGCAGTTTTGAATTAACCCGCAGGCATCAATAAAACTTTGGTCTAATTTCTCAGCTAATTGAGTAACGGCTTGTGCTTCGGTAAGGATGACTTTTTTAGCGGAGTTTAATAATGTGTTTGGCATAGACGATAGTTTTTTAAATGGATATAATACTGAATTTTATCTAAGTATAGGCGTGATGAGTAACGAAAAAATCAAAATTTTGTTTGTCTGTATGGGTAATATTTGCCGCTCGCCAACTGCTGAAGGCGCATTTCAGGTGCAAATACAGAAACAAGGTGTACAAGACTTGTTTGAGATTGATTCTGCGGGCACGCACGCTTATCATATTGGCGAGCAACCTGATTCTCGCTCTCAAGTGGCTGCTAATAAGTATGATATTGATTTGTCTCATCAGCGGGCGAGACAAGTGCATGAGAGTGATTTTTATCATTATGATTATATTTTTGCAATGGATGCGAGTAATTTGTTAGACTTGCAAGATATTTGCCCAACGAAGCATCAGCATAAGCTTGCTTTAATGCTTGATAATATTCCAGAAAACAACGGCAAAGGCGTGCCTGACCCTTATTTTGAAGGGCGTTTTGATGAGGTTTTTGTGATGTTAAATCGTGCCAGTGAGTTTTTGTTGGATAAATTGCATAAAATTGATTGACGAGAATTATTCAACACAGTATAATTCCACCCTTTGTTGCTCTTGAAAAAACGAGCGATTGATAATTAATAAGAATTTTAGAGATTTTTGGAGAGTGTAATTTATGTCAACAGTTAATCAATTAGTGCGTAAGCCACGCAAAAAGAAGATGACGAAAAGTGGTGTGCCAGCGTTAGACAGCTGTCCACAAAAACGAGGTGTATGTACTCGTGTCTATACCACAACCCCTAAAAAACCTAACTCAGCACTTAGAAAAGTTGCCCGTGTTAGATTAACCAACGCCGCTGAAGTAACGACTTATATTGGTGGCGAAGGTCATAATTTGCAAGAGCACTCGGTGATTTTGATTCGTGGTGGTCGTGTTAAGGATTTGCCAGGTGTTCGTTATCACACTGTTCGTGGCGCATTAGACACCGTTGGTGTTGATGGTAGAATGCAAGGTCGCTCTAAGTATGGCACCAAGAAACCTAAGAAATAACAACAAATATATAAAACAAGAGAAACCCTATGAGAAGAAGATCCGCACCTAAAAGAGAAATCCTACCAGACCCAAAGTTTGGTAATTTAGTATTGGCTAAGTTTGTCAACATCTTAATGTTAGATGGCAAAAAATCTGTAGCTGAGAAGATCGTTTATGATGCATTAGATACTATTGAATCTAAAGGTAATGCTGAGCCAATCGAGACTTTCAAACAAGCATTAGAAAATATTGGTCCTACTGTTGAGATTAAATCTCGTCGTGTTGGTGGTTCGACTTACCAAGTTCCCGTTGAAGTAAGGTCTGAGCGTAAGATTGCTTTGGCAATGCGTTGGATTATTGAAGCATCACGCAAGCGTGGCGAAAAAGGCATGAAACTTAGACTGGCAGGCGAAGTATTGGACGCAGTTCAAAATCGTGGCACTGCATTTAAGAAAAAAGAAGACACCCACAGAATGGCAGAAGCAAACAAAGCATTTGCCCATTTCCGCTGGTAATAAATTAAGGAACTTAGAATAATGGCAAGAAATCACCCCCTTAGTCACTACCGTAATGTCGGTGTTATGGCGCACATTGATGCTGGTAAAACCACAACCACTGAGCGTGTTCTTTTATACACAGGACGCACTCACAAAATTGGTGAAGTGCATGATGGCGGCGCAACCATGGATTGGATGGAGCAAGAGCAAGAGCGTGGTATTACCATTACCTCTGCGGCAACTACTTGTATGTGGAAAGGCATGGATGAGCAATTCGAAGAGCATCGTATCAACATTATTGATACCCCCGGACATGTTGACTTCACTATTGAAGTAGAGCGTTCACTCAAAGTATTAGACGGCGCATTAGCTTTGTTTTGTGCGGTAGGTGGTGTTGAGCCTCAGTCAGAAACTGTTTGGCGTCAAGCTAATAAATACAATGTTCCTAGAATTGGTTTTGTCAATAAAATGGATCGTGCTGGTGCAGATTTCTTGCGTGTTTGTGAGCAAATCAAAATGCGCCTAGGTGCAAATCCGGTGCCAATGCAAATCGCTATTGGTGCAGAAGAAGACTTTAAAGGTATTGTTGATCTTATTACTATGAAAGCCATTTATTGGAATGAAGAAGATCAAGGTGCAACTTATGAATCCAAAGACATTCCAGCAGAATTACAAAGCCTAGCAGACGAAAAGCGTGAATTTATGATAGAGGCAGCAGCTGAAGCTAATGACGAGTTAATGGAAAAATACTTGGAAGAAGGCGAGTTGAACAGCGATGAAATCAAAGAAGGTATTCGTACTCGTTGTATTGCTAATGAAATCATTCCAATGTTTTGTGGATCAGCTTTTAAAAATAAAGGCGTTCAAGCGGCGTTAGATGCAATCATTATGTATATGCCATCTCCGCTAGATGTTAATGCTATTGAAGGTATTTTAGATGACAAAGACGAAACCAGAGCACCACGCCCAGCCGATGACGATGAGCCATTTGCGGCTCTAGCATTTAAGATTGCGACCGATCCATTTGTAGGTACGCTAACTTTCTTCCGTGTTTATTCTGGTGTATTGAAAGCGGGTGATTTTGTTTATAACTCATCAAAAGGTAAGAAAGAAAGAATTGGTCGTATGGTGCAAATGCACTCAAACGAACGGGATGAAATTAAAGAAGTTCGTGCGGGCGATATTGCCGCAGCAATTGGACTTAAAGATGTAACCACAGGTGATACATTGTGCGACCTTAAGGAAAAAATTGTATTGGAAAGAATGGAATTTCCTGAACCAGTAATTGCTTTAGCAGTTGAGCCTAAGACCAAAGCAGACCAAGAAAAAATGGGCATTGCATTGGGCAAGCTCGCCGCTGAAGACCCTTCATTCCGTGTATCAAGTGACGAAGAATCAGGTCAAACCATTATTGCAGGTATGGGTGAGCTTCATTTAGATATTATTGTTGACCGTATGATGCGTGAATTTGATGTTGGGTGTAATGTTGGTGCGCCTCAAGTGGCTTACCGTGAAGCGATTACCACAATGGTTGAACATCAGCATAAATTTGCCAAACAATCGGGCGGTCGTGGTCAGTATGGACATGTGTATTTGCGCATTGAGCCACAAGAGCCAGGCGCAGGTTATGAATTTGTTGACGAAATTAAAGGTGGCGTGATTCCTAAAGAATACATTCCTGCAGTCAATAAGGGTATTCAAGAGCAAATGGAAAATGGTGTATTGGCTGGCTTTCCATTAGTAGATATGAAAGTAACCGTTTACGATGGTTCTTATCATGATGTTGACTCGAACGAAATGGCATTTAAAATTGCTGCTAGTAAGTGTTTATCAGAAGGCGTTCGGTTGGCCAATCCACAGTTACTTGAGCCAATGATGGCTGTTGAGATTGTTACCCCTGAAGAGTATATGGGCGATGTCATGGGTGATTTAAACAGGCGTCGTGGGTTGGTAGGTGCGATGGAAGACCTGCCTAATGGCAAACAGTTAAAAGCAGATGTTCCATTAGCTGAAATGTTTGGTTATGCAAACGATCTTCGTTCTGCGACTCAAGGTCGTGCAAGTTACTCAATGGAATTCTCAAAATATACTGCAGCACCGAAAAATGTTGCCGATAATGTCATCGAAAAATTAAACAAGTAAGGAGTATTTAAAATGTCAAAAGAAAAATTCGAAAGAACCAAACCCCATGTCAATGTAGGTACCATCGGTCATGTTGACCACGGTAAAACTACTCTAACCGCTGCCATTACCAAAGTTATGGCAGAAGCCCGTGGTGGTGAATTCAAAGATTATGCAGATATTGATAACGCTCCTGAAGAAAGAGAGCGTGGCATTACCATTTCAACTGCCCATGTAGAATATGAATCAGATGCTCGTCACTATGCTCATGTAGACTGCCCAGGACACGCCGATTATGTCAAGAACATGATTACAGGTGCTGCTCAAATGGATGGCGCTATTATCGTTATCGCTGCCACAGACGGTCCAATGGCACAAACCCGTGAGCACATTCTTCTCTCTAAGCAAGTAGGTGTACCTTACATCCTTGTTTATATGAACAAAGCCGATATGGTTGATGATGAAGAATTAGTAGAATTAGTAGAAATGGAAATCCGTGAGCTACTCACTGAATACGACTTCCCAGGTGATGACACTCCTGTTATCTTCGGCAGTGCCCTTAAGGCATTAGAAGGCGACACCTCAGACATTGGTGTGCCTTCAATCGTTAAGTTAGTTGAAGCACTA
>NZ_FXLV01000046.1 GCF_900180345.1 Bathymodiolus heckerae thiotrophic gill symbiont | reverse complement strand
TGTGCCACAGAGGTGTTAGGTTGATTTGCCAAATGTAGGGCTTCTAGTTTAAACGCTTTGGTAAAGGCTGTGTATTTTATGGTCATTTTGGATTCCTAAATTGTTGTAATTTGGTGTCCAGTTTATTGGGGGAACTTCATCTTTTTTATGCAAGAGAGTAACTACTTATCGTGCTCAGATTTTTCCTATATAATCATTCTTTTTTAATAAATAAAGATAAAAAATGACCGTAAAAAAAGACAAAGTAGTTGAGATGCATTACACCTTAAAAAACGATGCAGGAGAGGTGATTGATTCGACCAAAGAGCAAGATCCCATGCCATTTTTTCAGGGACATGGCAATATTGTACCTGGCTTGGAAAAGGCAATAGAGGGGATGAAAGTTGGCGAATCTTGCGAGGTTAAGGTTGAGCCAAAAGAGGCTTATGGCGAACATCATTCTGAGGGCATTCAAGAAATTCCGATGGCGGCATTACAAGGTATTGACAACCTTACGCTAGGTATGGAATTACAATCTCAGGACGAGCAAGGTAATGCGTTTATTGTGTGCGTTAAAGAGATTAATAAAGACACAGTTATCGTTGATGCTAACCATCCTTTGGCGGGGCAGATTCTGCATTTTAATATCAGTATTGAAAGCATCAGAGAGGCGAGTAAAGAAGAATTAGAACATGGACATATCCACGCTCACGGTGACTCTTGCTCGCATTAAACGCCAATGGATGCGCACTGTCCATTATGTCATTTTGAGAAAATTCAGCCTTATTATCAAAACAAGGGCGTTAGCTATCTGAGTTGTGGGCAGTGTGATTTGGTGTTTATGTCAAAAGCCCATTATCTCAGCGATAGCGAAGAAAAACTGCGTTACGATACTCATCAAAATAACCCTGATGATAAGCATTATCAGGCGTTTTTGTCTCAAGTTTTTGACCCAGTTATGGCGTATATTGGCGTGAGTGCCAAGGGCTTGGATTTTGGCTCTGGACCGGGTCCAACTTTGTCGCTGATGTTCGAAAAACAAGGGCATCAAGTGGATTTATTTGATAAATTTTATGCCAATAATCCAGTCGTCTTTAGTAATCAGTATGACTTTATTACTGCCACCGAAGTGCTTGAACATTTGAGCAATCCAAGATTTGAGTTAGCGCGTTTGTTTACTATGCTTAAAAAAGGCGGCGTGTTGGCAGTGATGACGCAAATGATAACGCAAGAGGTGAATTTTGCTTCGTGGTATTACAAGAATGACCCGACCCATATTTGTTTTTTCTCGCAACAAACAATGCGCTATTTGGCACAACAGTGGGGCGTAAATGTTAAGTTTTTTGGTGGCAATGTTGCTTTATTTAGTGCATAATTAGTACCATACAAATACAAATACAAATACAAATACAAATACAAATACAAATACAAGAGGAAGATTATGTTGCGTTATTTTTTAATGATGAGTGCGGTTTTTATTTTGACAAGTGCTCAAGCTGATTTTAGTGATTGGTTTTTGCAATCTAAGGGTGTTGCTAAGCCTATTAAAGAGGCTATTATCAAGCCTGCTAAAGAAGTTGTTAGTAAGTCTATTACTAAACCGATTGTAAAGCCTGAGCCACCTACTGCGCAATTGGTTGATATTGATACCGATGAACTTATTAGAATTTTAGATACCGACCCAAGTGTGGTGTTAATTGATGTGCGTGCGCCATTTGAGATTAAACACACTGGCACGATTAAGAGAGGTCAAAATGTTAATATAATGCGAGGTTGGCTGGAGTTTCAAATTTCGGATTATGCACTTAGTAAAGATACGCCAATTGTGGTGTATTGTGGGCTCAACTTTCGTTCACCACTTGCCGCCAAAACTTTGATGGAGATGGGTTATAGCAATGTTAAAAACTATGCCGATGGTTTTATGACTTGGAAAAAAAGGCTTAATCCAGTTAAAGTTAGTGATCATGTTCCTGAGAGTATTTTGTATAGAAAGCCTGTTAAAGTGGTTAAAAATGTCTATTCAGCGATTGGTGCGACACAGCCGCCTACTTATGAAAATTCAAATCATAATAATAATTTGTCATTTATCGTAACTACTAATGGCGTATTGGTATTTAATGCAGGTGGTAATTACCTTGTAGCCAAGGCGATGCATGAGGAAATTAAGAAAATTACCAATCAGAAAGTTAAGTATGTGGTGCTTGAAAATTCTCAAGGTCATGCTATTTTAGGTGCTAATTATTGGCAACAGCAGGGTGCGGTTATTATTGCGCACACAGAGACCGATAAAGAGATTAAGCGTATTGGCAAAGAGATTTACTTGCGTGCTTCAAGTGTGCAAAAAGACAAAATTATTGGTACAAAAGTTATTCGTCCAGATGTGGTATTTGATAAGCAGTTTAATTTGACAATGGGTGGCACTAAGATTGAATTAATGCACATTGGTGCATCACATTCTCCTGATGATATTCAACTGTGGCTGCCACAGAAAAAACTATTGATTAGTGGCGATACGGCATTTAATGAACGACTGTTGCCGATATTTAAGCACACCAATATTAAGGCGTGGATTAAGACTTGGGACAAGATTGAAGCCTTAGCGCCTGAGGTTGTTATTCCTGGACATGGTAAGCCAACCGATTTAGCAACTGTGACCAAATTTACCAAGGATTATCTGCAATATATGTATGACCAAGTTCAAAATTTAATTGACGAAGATGGTAGTTTGACAGACGCTTATAACATTGACCAATCTGCTTATCGAGATTGGGGTACTTATCGAGAACTACACCGCCAAAACGCCGAGCGTATTTTTCGTTATATGGAATTTGAGTAACTACTTGAGACCTTTGCATAAATAGGGATGATTAGCAAAATTCAATTTTTTCCAGATTGGTGATTTTCTTAAACCTTGTCCTAGCAGGGCTAAGGCTGGGTTTAAAAAATTGCCAAGCGGGTGAAAAGTGGATTTTTGATGATTATTCATATTTATGCAAAGGTCTCTACTTAATTAAATTAAGGTAACTTTGGTAACGCTTGGGGTGGATATTACCTGCCTCTAATGCGTTTTTAATGGTACAGTTTGGCTCGTTAATATGTGCGCAATTCCTGAATTTACATTGACCGACGAAGGGCTTAAACTCTCTAAATCCTTCTAGGATTTCTTTGGCGTTTAGGGTGTCTAGTTGGAACTCACGAACACCGGGAGAATCGATTAAATCGCCGCCCGTGGGAATGTGGTATAGCGTGGTGGTGGTGGTGGTGTGTTTACCGAGCTTGCTTTTGCTGGAGATTTCATTCACTCGCAGGTTTAAATCGGGTATCAATTGATTGATTAAAGACGATTTTCCTACGCCTGATTGCCCTAAAAATATATGTGCTTTGTCGTCAAGTTGAGTGGTTAGCGTGTCAATACCAATTTGCGCTTTAACACTCAAATAATGCACTGGGTAGCCAATATCCTCATACATAGCAAAGTCCTTTTTGACTTGCTCAATCTTATCACTAAGTTCGATTTTGTTAACGATGATGTTGATCGCTAAGTTGGTATTCTGTGCCATGATTAAATAGCGGTCGATTAAATCAAATTGATAATGTGGCTCGATTGCTACTACCAGCCATAGTTCGTCGATATTGGCAGCAATCAGCTTGTGTGAGCGTTCCAGGGCGTTGTTGCGTTTGTGCAAAGCGGTAATAACGCCATCGTTACCAAGTGCCTGAAAAACAACTTGATCGCCTGCCACACAAGACTCAATATTGCGTCTGGCAGTGCATTGGATTAAATCGCCTGAGCTGTTTTCAATCAATAATCGCTGTCCGTAGCGGGTAATGACCAGCCCTGTTTGCGCCTGAGTAGTGTCGTCTAGCAGGTTTTCAGAATGACTAGAGGCTTTATCAACCCTAGCAATGCGTTCGGCTTGGATTTTTTCAATGCGCCATTGTTGGCGGCGTGTCAGGCTCAATGTTTAAATTGATAGTATTTTTTGTTTAAGTAATCAACCACAGCTTTCTCTTCATCAGGGAACCAGTCTACGCTAAACGCTTGAGCGCAACGACTTACTTGTCCGCTTAATTTAGGTAGTGATATTATTTTGCGATCTTGACGCATGTAAAAACTGTCGTCATGCTGCATGATGTGACATTCTGCACATGATTTATCGTGTAATGTTGCACCTTCTTTGTTGGCAAAAGTTGCCGTTGATAGCAGGGCGATTGTTATAAATAATGTTGTTTTCATTGTTTTTTCCTTAGTTGTTTTATTCTGATAGATGCACTGGGATGTGAATCGTGAAATGCTGAGTATAGCTTATCTGGCGTTAGTGTTGATGCATTATCACGATAAAGTTTAACCAAACTTGAAATTAAATCATCAGCATTAGTGTGTTTAACAGCAAAGGCATCGGCTTCAAATTCGTGTTTTCGTGATAGGGCGTGGCTAATCGGCTCAATAAAAAAGCTAAATATTGGTAGCGTTAAAGTAAATAACACCAAAGCAGTATGGTTGCTTGTTTTTTCAATACCCAAGCCATTAAAAAACCAAGGTTGTGTAATAAGATAACCTAATAGTGCCAAACCAAGCAACGAAGTAAGAAAAGAAATTATCATTTGTTGGCGAATATGTTTATGGTGAAAATGCCCTAATTCGTGTGCCAAAATAGCTTGCACTTCGTTGTCATTCATACCTTTGAGCAAAGTATCAAAAAACACAATACGCTTGTTTTTACCAATCCCCGTAAAATACGCATTACCATGTGATGAACGCTTAGAGCCATCCATTACAAAAATTCCATCGCTTTTAAAACCAGTGCGCTTAAGTAAGTTGTCAATTTTAGCCTTGAGTGCTTGATTCTTTAAGGGATTAAATTTATTAAATAGTGGTGCAATAAACGCAGGATAAAGCCACAACATTAACAAAGAAAAACCTGTTAACACCAGCCAAACAAAAAACCACCAATATTCACCCATTTCATTCATTAAATACAGCACCACATACAACAATGGCACGCCAATCACTAATGCCAATCCAAGTCCTTTAATTGTGTCGCTAATTAGCGTGCTTATCGTGGTTTTGTTAAAGCCAAATTTTTCTTCCAAAACGAAAGTTCGGTAGAGGCTAAATGGTAAATCAATTAAAGAACCTATCAGCATCAAGCTAAGAATAAAACCCACGCCAACGAATAGTATATTATCACTTAACGAATGCCAAAAGCTATCTAACCAATTCAAACCACCACCCAAAGTCCAAGCCAACAAAACAAGTGCTGAAAAAACCACCTCGAAATAATTAAGTGTTAGCTTAGCGTGTGTGTAATTCGCTGCTTTTTGATGTTGCTCCAAGGTGATTTTTTGTGCAAACTCATCAGGTACTTTATCAAACGAATCAAGTACCGCCTTTGTTTGCCGTGTGTTGAGCCACAACAAAATCACAACATAACTAAGCATTGCCATCAAAAACAGTAAAGTAAATAGATTAAAGGTCATATATTTTTTTATAAAAAGAAAAATTAATATTTTACTTGATAAATACAACACTGCTTTAATACTGATTACAAGTAAGAAGCGTATTAAAAATAAAAGGTAAGAAAAAGGGGATAAAGGTATAATTATAAGAAAGCTCTTTTATAGATAATTTAATGGCGTTAATTATTCAAAAATATGGTGGCACTTCAGTTGGCTCGGTAGAGCGGATTCAAACGGTTGCTGAAAAAATCAAAGCCTTTGCCGCTACTGGAGATAAGTTAGTTGTCAGCGTCTCGGCGATGAGTGGCGAGACTAATCGTATGACAGCGCTTGCACAGGGCATTCAGGATACGCCTTCTTTAAGAGAGATGGATGTTTTGCTAACTACGGGCGAGCAGGTAACGATTTCTTTGCTGTGTATGGCGTTGCAGCAATTGGGTTGTGATGCGATTTCTTATACTGGCGCTCAGGTAAAGATTATCACCGACAGTGAGCATGGTAAAGCACGCATTAAATCAATTGATGACTGCCGTATTCATGGTAGTTTGAATGCAGGCAAGGTCGTGGTGGTTGCTGGATTTCAAGGGGTGGATGAACAGGGCAATATCACCACGCTAGGACGGGGTGGCTCAGATACCACGGCGGTGGCGTTAGCAGCGGCATTGAAGGCTGATGAGTGTCAAATTTATACGGATGTGGACGGGGTTTATACCACCGACCCCCGTATTGAGCCGAATGCTAGGAAAATGAATACAGTGAGTTACGAGGAAATGCTGGAGATGGCATCACTTGGCTCCAAGGTGTTACAAATTCGTTCGGTCGAGTTTGCATCAAAATACAAAGTGCCTTTAAGGGTGTTGTCTTCTATGATTGACAACCCGATAGGCACTTTAATTACCAGTGAGGAAAATATTATGGAACAAGCAGTTATTTCAGGCATTGCCCACAACAAAGACGAGGCAAAACTCAGTTTAATTGGCGTGCCTGACGAGCCGGGTATCGCTTATAAAATTCTCAAGCCGATTAGTGAGGCGAATATTGAAGTGGATATGATTGTGCAGAGTGTATCGGCACGGGAAGGTTTAACCAACTTTGCTTTTACTGTGCATCGCAACGATTTTGACAAAGCACAGATGATTTTGCAAGGTATTTGTAAAGATTTGAATGCCAAGGCGGTGCAGAGTGATGACAAAGTGGTCAAAGTGTCGCTAGTGGGTATCGGTATGCGCTCGCACGCAGGGATTGCGGCGCAAATGTTTGAGGTATTGCATCAGGAAAATGTGAATATTCAAATGATTTCTACTTCTGAGATTAAAATATCGGTGGTGATTGATGAGAAATATTTAGAATTAGTAGTGCGTTCATTGCACAGCGCTTTTGAGTTAGATAAGGAATAAAAATGACAGGATTTGACGACAGAGATGGTTTGATTTGGTTTGATGGCGAGTGGGTTGAGTGGCGTGATGCCAAAGTCCATGTATTGACACACACATTGCACTACGGCATGGGTGTGTTTGAAGGTGTTCGTGCGTATCAAACCGACAAAGGTGCGGCAATATTTCGCTTGGAAGAACATACAAACAGATTGTTTAATTCTGCCAAAATTATGAGTATGGATATTGGTTTTTCTAAAGCCGAAATCAATCAAGCTCAAAGAGATGCTGTGCGTAAGAATAATTTAGACAGTGCTTATATTCGCCCTATGTGTTTTTATGGCTCAGAAGGTATGGGTTTGCGAGCTGATGGCTTAAAGGTGCATACCATTATTGCGGCGTGGGAATGGGGTTCGTATTTGGGCGAGGACAATATGAAAAATGGCTTACGCATTCGCACTTCAAGTTATGCGCGTCATCATGTGAACATTTCTATGACCAAAGCCAAAGCCAACGGTAATTACATTAATTCAATGCTGGCACTGCAAGAGGCGCTGACAGATGGTTACGATGAAGCGTTGTTGCTGGATGTGGATGGCTTTGTAGCAGAGGGTAGTGGCGAGAATATTTTTATCGTGCGTGATGGGGTGATTTACACCCCTGATTTAACCTCAGCATTGGCAGGCATTACCCGTGATACGATTTTTACATTGGCGAGTGATTTGGGCTATAAAGTGATTGAAAAGCGCATTACTCGTGACGAAGTGTATTGTGCTGATGAGGCTTTCTTTACTGGCACGGCGGCAGAAGTTACTCCAATTCGTGAATTAGACAATCGCACAATCGGCACTGGCGCGCGTGGTATTATTACTGAACAATTGCAAAGCCTGTATTTTGATTGCGTCTATGGTCGTAATGAGCAATATAAACGATGGATTAGCAAAGGAGGCTGTTAATGGCTACAGGTATAGATGGTTTTCATCAAAAACATGTCAGTTTTAGCATGGTAGAGGTGGGCGATTTGCCTGCGCATTGTCCGCCTAAAGAAGCACAAAAATGGAATATGCACCCCAAGGTATTTTTGCAGTTTGATGGCAAAGGCCGTGCATCCTGTCCGTATTGTGGTACCAAATACGAATTGGCATAATTGCTATCATGGACAAACTTGTTAATATTGTTTTAGTTGGTCCAATGGGCTCTGGTAAGACATCGGTTGGTCGGCGTCTTGCGTGTGTGCTGAAGCGAGATTTTTTTGATACTGATTTTGAAATTGTGGCACGCACAGGTGTCGCAATTGATTATATTTTTGATGTAGAAGGCGAAGAAGGCTTTCGTCAGCGTGAAATGCAAATGCTCAAAGATTTGTGCAACATTCCTAATATTGTGATTGCCACAGGCGGCGGTATCGTGATTAAAGCAGAAAACCGTGAACTGTTAAAAAACCATTTTGCGGTATATTTATCCTCTAGCGTTGAGCAATTGGTTAAACGCACTGACAAATCTAAATCACGCCCCTTGTTAGAACAATCAAGCAATCGAGAGCAAACCATCCGTGATTTGCTGAGCGCCAGAGAGGATTTTTATCAATCCGTTGCCAATGTGGTGATTGACACCACGAGCAAAAAACTTTACGCTATTATCAGTGAAATCAAAAAGGCGGCATCAAAATGAAGCGTATTTTTGTTATCATATTATTGAGTGCTATTAACGCACAGGCATTGACCGAGCAAGGCTTTGTTGAGCGTCTGAGGGCAACGCATCCTTTTTTCAAGCAACAGATGTTGTCTGGCGAGATTAAGCATATTGAAAAACAAGCCACAAAGGCGAATGAAGACTGGACGATTGCACTTGAGAGTTTGTATCAAAATGAAAATGTTAGTAATATATCATCTAGTGCTACTTATGACCGCCTAAACACCACTTCAATTGGACTTTCTGCGAGCAAAAAGCATATCAATACAGGTAGTGATATTACCTTTACACACACTTGGAAAGACAAAAATAAGGGCATTAATGCCACGCGTAATGATTTTTCAATTGACTATCGTTATCCATTATTACGCAACAAGGATGGCATTAATGACCGGTTAAGTGGTGATGTGGCACAGATTGCCATTACGCAAGACAGATTAGAGCGCCTAGAGGCAGAAGAAGGTTTTGTTTTAAAAAAGCTAGGGCGTTTTATTGAGCTAGCGTATGCACAAGAGCAGCAGCTGATTAACGAGCGTCGATTGGCATTGTCAAAGGAAGAGCTGACATTGGTTAAGCAAAAATACACCGCCTCGGTGGTTGAGAAAGTTGATGTTTTATTACAACAAGATGCTTATCAAAAGGCACAACAGCAGTTATTACAAGCACAGCAAGACTTAATACTACTGCGTTATGAAATCGCCATTATGTTGGATTTAGATTTTAAACAAGTGGCAGCCGACACTGATTTATATAAAATTTATCAACCTCAAAAAATAGCCTTAAAAGCATATTTATTAAACAATGCTAGAGCGCTAAAAATCAGCAATTTGGCGCAACAAACACTCAAACGCCAGCTGCGTAGTTTTAAAAATCAATCCAAGGCAAAACTGAATTTAAACCTAGGCATTAGTAGTGCGGGCGAGAATACCAATTATTCGCAATCACTCGAAAACCAAAGCACCTCGTGGAAAATAGGGCTGGGCTTATCTTATCCGCTAGGCGGTATTGAAAGCAGTAGTAACATTGCCAAGGCAAATACCCAATTAGCAAGTTTGGTGCAAAATAAGCGTGAACAACTGCTCAATATTTACACACAAGCAAAAATACTCAGGGAAAAAATTATCTTACTTGAGCAAATGTTGCAACTTAACTTGAAGCAACAAACGATTGCCAAAGCACGCACTGTGGAGGAAAAACAGCGTTATGGCAATGGCAATGGGCAAGTAAGTTTTGTCATTAATGCGCAAAACAACGAGCAAGTTATTAAACTTAACTACGCACAAGTTGCCAAAAATTATCAACAAGCTGTTTTTGAGTTTAAAGCGGCGATTGACCAACTCATTTAGTGATTAAATATCAAATAACCCCAAAAAACACGCATGCGCATATTTTCCAAGTGCGTTTAACGCTTGACAATCCTAATCCGCTGGGTCAAGTGTTTTCATTGCCAAACTGGATTTCAGGTAGTTATCTAATTCGTGATTTTTCTAAGCATATTATTAGTATCAAGGCGTGTAGTTGCAATCAGGCAGTGAAGATTAAGAAACTTGATAAAAATCACTGGATTACTTACCCATGCACTGATGGCATTACTTTGGAGTATGAAATTTATGCCTTTGATTTGTCGGTGCGCTGTGCTTATTTGACTAATCAGCGGGCGTTTTTTAATGGCAGTAGCGTGTTTTTACAGCCACTTGGTTTTGAGAGTGATCCATGCGAAGTGTTAATTAACTACCCGTCAGATAACGCAGTAGGGCAGTGGAGTTGCGCAACCACTTTAACACTTAAAGACAAGCAACAAGGTGCGGAGCTTTACACAGCTGATAATTACCAAGATTTGATTGACCATCCTGTGGAAATGGCAGACTTTACTCGCTTTGAATTTAGCGTAGCAAACACACCGCACGCTATGACTATTACTGGCGAACATTCCACCGATATTGCTAGATTAAGAACCGATTTGATGCGTATTTGTCGGCATCATATTGATTTTTTTGGTGGCAACATTCCTTTTGATGACTATTTATTTTTAACTTTAGTAACCAACAAGGATTATGGTGGCTTAGAGCACAAGAAATCCAGCAGTTTAATTTGCGCTAGAAAAGAATTACCCACTCAACAACAGCAAGATATTACACCCGAATATACCCGCTTTTTGGCACTTTGTTCACACGAATATTTTCATGCTTGGTGGATTAAAAGCATCAAGCCCGCCAGTTTTCACGAACTGAATATGAGTTGTGAAAATTACACCGAGCAATTGTGGATATTTGAGGGCTGGACTTCTTATTATGACGAACTCTCGTTGTTACGCACTGAGTTGCTTTCTATCGAGCAATATTTAAGCCTATTCGCACAAACTGTTACCAAAGTGCAACAGGGCAGAGGCCGCTACAGGCAATCATTGGCAGAGTCCAGCTTTGATGCATGGACAAAGTTTTACCAGCAAGATGAAAACGCCCCCAATGCAATTGTGAGTTATTACAGCAAAGGCACATTGTTAGCGTTTGTGTTGGATATTGAAATACGCAAACGCACCGATGACCAGCACTCATTAGACGATGTTTTACGCCTGATTTGGGGCAATTATCAAGCGAGCGGACTGGAAGACAACACCGCACAACAAGTGATTGAACACCTTGTGCAAAGCGACTTTACTCCTTTCTTTGCGCAATATTTATATGGCGTGGACGACTTGCCACTTAAAGAAGCATTTAAATATATCGGCATTAACTGTGAATTTACCCACAAGAAAAACGATTTATCAAAGTATGGATTTACCATCAACAAAGCACAGAAGCACGCCGTCATCAGCCATATTTTTGACAACAGCTGCACACAAACTGCAGGCTTGTATGTGGGGGATAAGATTGCCAGCATTAATGGCAACAAACTGTCTGCCAAAGATTTAGGTAAAGTGATGAACGACTACGCCGAGGGCGAGTGCATTAAGATGGGTGTTTTAAGAGATGAATTACCCAGTGAAATACCACTCGTCATTGCCTACGGTGAAAACACACATTGCACTTTAACAGTTGATGAAAAGGCAAATAAAGCCACTTTAAAGCGACAAAAACAATGGATAAAATCAATAACTTAAAGTTTTATTTGTTAATTTATTTTTTGAGAAACCTTGTTGAATATTTCCCCTAACAGGACAAGATAGAGATATTTTTATTAGGCACTTTAGTGATAATTTTTTTTCTATTCTAAGGCCATAGAGAGACTAAACGAGCCATTGCACAATAGCCAAAAATTATTTACGCCCAAGTTGACAATAAAATACTAAAAGAGACCTTTGCATAAATAGGGATGATTAGCAAAATTCAATTTTTGCCAGATTGGTGATTTTATTAAACCTTGTCCTAGCAGGGCTAAGGCTGGGTTTAAAAAATCGCCAAGCGGGTGAAAAGTGGATTTTTGATGATTAT
>NZ_FXLV01000045.1 GCF_900180345.1 Bathymodiolus heckerae thiotrophic gill symbiont | reverse complement strand
ATTCAATTTTTTCCAGATTGGTGATTTTCTTAAACCTTGTCCTAGCAGGGCTAAGGCTGGGTTTAAAAAATCGCCAAGCGGGTGAAAAGTGGATTTTTGATGATTATTCATATTTATGTAAAGGTCTCCTATGATATAAATTCAAGATAATATAGGATTGAAATAGAGAAAGTGCTGCGTGTAAGGCAAAGAGAATTATTTATTACGAATGGTATAATGCCCTTATTCAAAAAAAATAATCATATTAACTGGGCACCTATCTTTACGGCATTTTTATTGATAAAAAAATATAAATTTTATCAATCTTTTTACCACTAAAACTACTGTTCATTTAAGTCTTTAGTGTTATTATTTTTTAAAAATGGCATAACTACAATGAAAATAGCGTTAGGTGTTGAGTATATGGGTAGCGATTTCCATGGATGGCAATTGCAAAAATCTGGTATTCGTACAGTTCAGCAAGTGGTGGAGGTGGCATTGTCGAGTGTTGCCAATCATCCTGTAAGGGTATTTTGCTCAGGCAGAACTGATGCGGGCGTGCATGCTGTTGAGCAGGTTATTCACTTTGAAACTACTGCAGATAGAGAGGATA
The DNA here is from genome assembly GCF_900180345.1 of Bathymodiolus heckerae thiotrophic gill symbiont. Taxonomy (GTDB): domain Bacteria; phylum Pseudomonadota; class Gammaproteobacteria; order PS1; family Pseudothioglobaceae; genus Thiodubiliella. The sequence goes on along the minus strand of NZ_FXLV01000045.1, from coordinate 11,603 downwards.
AGGCGTGGCTGTTTGGTGGTAATGTTAATTTGCCAGCTGATGTTAATTTTGTTTGGGCAAAATGTGTTGATGATGATTTTCATGCACGCTTTAGTGCCACTGCTAGACAATATTATTACAAAATACACAACACCAAAGTCCGCTCTGCCATTATTGCCAAGCACTCGTTATGGGAGTCAAAAGCATTGGATATAGTCGCCATGCAACGAGCGGGGAAAATCTTACTCGGCAAACACGATTTTTCTAGCTTTAGAGGCAGCCTTTGCCAAGCAAAATCCCCCATTAAAACCATTGAATTTATAACCATCAGCCAACAAGATAATAATATTTTAGTAGGCATAAAAGCCAACGCCTTTCTACACCACATGGTGCGTAATATTGTTGGCACTTTGCTCAAAATCGGCAAAAACGAACGCCCCGTGCAATGGATGCAAGAAGTGCTAAACGCCAAAGACAGAAAAAAAGCTGGTGCCACTGCTTCACCCCAAGGACTTTACTTTGTTAAAGCCTTCTACCCTAATTTATAAATCAGCTAAAATTCCAAAAAACTCTTATTGGCTTGTTACTGACCTTAGCTTGGTAATAATAACTACTGCGAGGAAGTTTGAGTAATTTACACAACTCAAGGCCTCTGCATTAAACCAAAAAAAAATCCTAAATTAACCCTAAAAATCTTGTAAACGATTCATTTTGAAGAAAATATCAAACAAGCAAGTAACCAAGTTTTATATGACAAAGGGGCAGCCTATCAAGCTAATAGCGAAGCACTTAAAGCACAAAAATTAAGAGATGGCATTATGCGTAAAAAGCCCAAAGGCAAGCCAATGAGTCGTTGGAATAAAGTGCGTAATAAGGCAATCAGCAAAAGAAGGTTTGTCGTTGAGCGTACTTATGGTACGCTCAAACGCACTTATGGCTTGGCAAGAGCTCGTTATATCAGCTTAGAAAAAGTTGCCAATGAGGTTAATCTTAAAGCCATTGCTTATAATTTAACCAGAGCAGCCAATATTTACAAAGATTTGATAACGCCTTAGGGATTATTGGGTCTTTTTTAATAAAAAGACCCAAAATCAACATAAAAAAGCAAGAAAATAGACCTATTTTTGGATAAAAGTTGGATTTTTATAGATTTTTTTGATTTGCTTAGAAAAAAATAGATTTTTTTAATTTTAGAGTTTGTTTTTAGGGAGGTATGCAGGGGTTTTCTAAACGGTATACATTCCGCCATTAATGTGTAGTGTTTGTGCGGTAATATAGTTACTGCCATCTCCTGCTAAAAACAACACAGCATTGGCGATTTCATCAGCTGTACCGAGTCGGCCCATGGGGATTTGTTTGGATATTGCTTCTTTTTGCTCTTCAGGCAGTGCGTTGGTCATATCTGTTTCAATAAAACCGGGGGCAATGGCATTCACGGTAATACCACGAGTACCTACTTCACGGGCAAGTGATTTGGTAAAGCCCATGATACCTGCCTTAGCAGCAGCGTAGTTGGTTTGCCCTGCGTTACCCATCGCACCGACCACAGAGGCAATAGAGATAATGCGTCCTGCCTTTTTTTTCATCATTCCACGCAATACCGCTTTGGACATTTTATAAACTGAGGCAAGATTGGTGCTCATAATATCGTCCCATTCATCTTCTTTCATACGCATAAGCAGGTTGTCACGGGTAATGCCAGCGTTATTAACCAAAATATCAACTGCGCCATAGGTGTCAACAACAGACTTAATAACTTCGGCAATTTGGTTGTTGTTGGTCACATTAAGCGTCATACCTGTGCCTGCCACGCCGTTATCTTGCAAAGTGGTACTAATTGCACTCGCACCTTTGTCGCTGGTCGCTGTACCAATAACGGTCGCGCCAGCAGCGCCTAAAGTTAATGCGATGGCTTGTCCAATGCCTCGGCTTGCACCTGTAATTAATACGATTTTTCCTGCTAAATTATTCATTATTTTATCTCCTTTAAAGTTGCCGCAACACTAACTGAATCCAAGACGGCATTTGCGCTTAACGATTTATCAATTCTGCGAGTTAAGCCAGTTAATATTTTTCCTGGTCCCGATTCGATGAGTTTTTCCACACCTCTGTCAGCCATTGCTTGCACCGTGCCTGTCCATAATACAGGTTTGTGTAATTGTGCCACCAATTTAGCACGCAATTCACCTACATTGCTCGCCTTGGCTGCGTCCACATTGTACAGCACATCAATCTCAGTTGTCTTAAATACCACATTTTCTACTGTATTTGCGAATACCGTTGCCGCATCATTCATTAAAGAGCAATGTGATGGCACGCTCACAGGCAGTGTCACTGCTCGTTTTGCACCTGCCACTTTCATTGCCTCGCAGGTGCTGTTCACTGCTTCCTTATTGCCCGCAATAACGACTTGCCCAAGGGAGTTAAAATTCACCGCCTCAACAACACCCTCGCCTGAATAATCGGCGCAAACCTTAACCACTGTCTCATCATCCAAGCCCAAAATAGCCGCCATTGCACCTACGCCAGCAGGCACAGCAGACTGCATAAGTTCTGCGCGCTGACGCACCAACTCAACGCCATCACTAAACCTTAGCGCACCTGCGGCAACCAACGCCGTGTATTCGCCTAGACTGTGCCCTGCCATGCAAACAGGGGATAAATCCATTTCGCCATTCAGCACCTGATAAGTCGCATAACCCGCTGCCAGCATTGCTGGTTGAGTGTTTTGTGTTTGATTAAGTCCGTCTTGATCTTCTTGAGTAAGCTGCCAAAGGTCAAAACCCAGTACATCACTTGCCTCAGAAAAAGTCTCTTTAACTATCGGAAAATGCTCAGCAAGTTCTGACAACATACCCAAAGATTGAGAGCCTTGACCAGGGAAAATAAGTGAATATTTCATAATAAATCCTTTACCATTATTAGCGTTATTTTAATCAATAAAAAAGCGCCCATTAGGCGCTTTTTAAATAACTTGTTTTCAGTACTATACCGCTTCGATTGAAACAGTTTGACGCATAAATTTACCTTTTTTAGCAAACATAACCTTACCGTCTGCTATGGCAAATAATGTGTCATCCTTGCCCTTGCGAACATTCGTACCTGGATGAAATTTAGTGCCTCTTTGACGAACCAAAATATTGCCAGCCAATACAACTTGACCACCAAATCTTTTTACGCCAAGGCGTTTTGATTGGGAGTCTCTGCCGTTATTAGTACTACCGCCTGCTTTTTTATGTGCCATGGTGTTTTCTCCTAAGCCTTAATTTTTGTAATTTCGATTTCTGTGAATAACTGTCTGTGACCTTGTTGCTTCATTGAGTGCTTACGACGACGGAACTTAAGGATATGAACTTTTTTGCCCTTACCTTGTGAAATCACTTTTGCTTCAACTGTTGCCTTAGCAACCAAAGGTGAGCCGATTTGAACATTATCACCATCAGCCACCATTAATACTTCGTCAAAAGTAATACTCTTGCCTGGCTCAACTTCTAATTTCTCAACTTTTAAAGTTGTGCCTTCGGCTATTCTAAACTGTTGACCACCTGTTTTAATAACTGCGTACATAATAAAATCTCTGTATGTCCTAAAAAGGGGGAAATTATACCTAAACACTGAGTTTAATGAAACTAAGTTTTGCGTATAATTACTATTTTTATTTAAACAGGCTTAAAAATGATTATTTTTGAAACCAACATGGGGAAAATTTGCATCGAAGTTGATGCCAAGAAAGTACCAAAAACTGCCAAGAATTTTATTGATTATGTAGAAAATGGCTTTTACGACGGCACTATTTTTCATCGTGTGATTAAAAACTTCATGATTCAAGGCGGTGGTTTTACTGAAGATATGAGTGAAAAATCAACCCAATCAGAAATTGAAAATGAAGCAAAAAATGGCTTGAAAAATACAAAATACTCTCTGTCTATGGCTCGCACTGCAGCACCCCATTCGGCCAGTTCACAGTTTTTTATCAACACCACAAACAACAGTTTTTTAGATTATCCTGCTCAAGATGGCTGGGGCTATTGCGTGTTTGGTGAGGTGGTAGAAGGGCATGCCATCGTTGATAAAATCAATACTGTAAAAACGGGTCATCAAGGAATGCACGCAGATGTGCCAGATGAAGTTGTTGTTATTAACAAGGCAAGCGTTAAAAAAAAATCGACTGCTAAAAAACTTATGAAGAAAAAAAGCAACCGCCAAGCAACCTGCTAAAAAATAATCCACTTTTATGACCTACACATTACTCATTGCAGATTTACACCTTATTTCTGGCGAGGTGGATAAAACCAATCTGTTCGTCAAATTTTGCCAACAGCAGGCCTCAAAAGTGGATCAACTTTTTATCTTGGGCGATTTATTCAACACTTGGCTGGGTGATGATTTGTCTATTAACACCTATCCAAGCGTTATTTCAGCGTTAAAAAACCTGAGTAATACCACCAAGATTTTTATCATTAGCGGTAATCGTGATTTTCTTTTGGGCGATGAGTTTACCCAACAAACAGGCTGTATATTACTCAAAACCCCTTATTTACTCGAAACCAACAACAAAGATTATGTACTAATACATGGCGACGAACTCTGCACCGATGACGAGCAATATCAGCAATTAAAAAGTGTCTTGCAACACCCAATCACTAGGTTTATTTTCTTACACTTACCACAAAAAATTCGCCTAAAACTCAGTGGACAATTGCGCAAAAAAAGTATTGAAGCGCAACAGTATAAATCGCATGAAATTATGAACATCAACCAACACACAGCGGACAAACTGATGCAAAAATATCCAAATGCAGACCTTATTCACGGACACACACATCAGCAAAACACCCACCACGGAGAGCAATATACGCGTTTCGTTTTAGGTGATTGGGAGGTTGATCAAGGCAACGCCATTCAAATTGACAATGCGTTAAACTACCTTGAAATTCGCTGATTTGTCTACTAGGCTTACCCGACTTACTTGAAGCTGCATTTCTTCGTCAAGTTTGGGTAAGTTTTTGAACTTAATCTGCGTCATCATGCCAATTTCAGGCATCATAAACAATGCCTTATCGCCACGAATATCAACCACCACGCCTGTGCCTGTCCATTGTGGATTTTGCATTAAAAACACATACTTAAAATGGTCATCACTAAAACGACTAACTCTGCCAACACTCGCCAGTGCCATATTGACTGTGCCAATAATTTCCTTCACTCGGCTGACTGGCAGCATTGGTTTGTCGGCAATAAAATTAACAATCTGTTGATGTGCCAGCAAATCATAATAACGCCGCATCGGGCTAGTTACCCGCAAATAGGCTGGTAGTCCCAAGCCATAATGTAGCAGTGGCTTTACCGAAGTGGCAGAACGCTTAAAATTCTTAATTGCCAAAAACGACTCGCTCAGTGTTAAAGTGTCTTTCTTTGCCAAAAATTCCTCAGAAAAATCGCCCTCATCTTGCAACGCATAAGGTACAGGAATCAAATTATCACTGGTAAATTGTGCCATCGTGCGCCCTGCCATTACCATCATCTCAGCCACCAAATCCCTGCTTGAACTGCTCGCCTGTGGTGCAACTGACGCTTTGCCATCCACAAACTTCACATCCACATTAGGTAAATGCAAGTTAATAGAGCCGCTACTGTCTCGGAATTTTTTGTGCGCCTCACCAATCGCCTTAATCTTGGTCAAATCAGCGTTAGAATTCACCTGCAACATCTCATCAACTTTCTCGTAAGTGGTGTTAGTTACGCTAATCACACTCTGCATGACTTCAATGTTGTTAATGTTTTTGCCATCAAACTCAAAACTAAATGACAGCGCATCAGATTTGTCGCTCGCCCCCAAAGCACTGGCAGCCGTTAGCGAAGTCGGCAGCATATGAATAATCGCATCTGGCAGATAAAAATTAGAACCTCGCTGCTGCGCATATTCATCCAAATCCGAGCCAGATGGTACAATATTCGCCACATCAGCCACATGCACCCACAGCTTTTCGCCCTCAATACTAATCGCATCATCTGCATCATCCGAGCCTTCGTTATCAATCGCATAACTGGACAGGTGCGTCAAATCAACTCGCTCAATACTCGGCACTTCCACGGCAATTTCTTCATCTTTTGGAATATCGAAACGCGCAGGATAGGGATTAAAACTCGGCGCAAAATATTTAATCTTAAGTAAAAGTTGGTAAGCGCTGTCGGGAGAATTTTCCACCCCAATATGGCTTAAAATCTTAGCCGTTTTAGACTGATTAAGTGCCACTCTAGCAATTTCTTTGAGGTAAGGTTCATCTTGCTCATCAAAGGTGTTTTTAGCCAGATTATCAACACAATGTGCCAAACTCTCAGCCGCTCGTTTTTCACTGTCTCGCTTTGCCTGCACGCTTTCAACTTGCGCCGTAGGACGCACAAACACCAAATCCTTTTGCCAATAAAATCGTAATCCTTCTTCAACCAACAAACAAGTACACCAAGCCGTTTGTGCACTAAATTCATCGAACAACCACTCGGTAATCTCCTGCAAACTTAGTGTTTCTTCTTGAAAATCTGCCAACACGGCAAAATCTGCCAACGGACATTCGTCATTAATCTGAGTAAATTCAGGATGAATAAATCGGAAGTCTTTTTCTCGAACCTTGAGCGATGAGCCGTCAGCAAACACCAGTTCGAATTTACTTGCAACAATATCGGCAATGCGTGCAGACTTGCCTTTATAGGCAACTAAAGAGTTAATCAATGTCAATCAAGTGTGTCTGAGTAAGCGCCAGCATCCATCAAGCCTTCAATCGCATCGGCTCTAAATTTCACCAACCAGCCCTTGTTATAAGGACTAGAATTAACCAATTCTGGTGCTTCATCTAGTGCTTCATTCGCCGCAACGATTTCTAAATCAACTGGTGCATACACGCCACTCGCCGCCTTTACCGACTCCACCACACAAAACTCATCTTGGGTAAATGCCTCGTCCCCTACGCTTGGTAGCTCTACAAACACCATATCACCCAATAACGCCTGAGCGTGGTCGGTTACCCCCATGGTGTAAGTACCATCGCCATTGTCCAAAATCCACTCATGGGTTTCTGTGTATTGTCTATCGTCTCTCACTTCGCTCATATTTTCTCCTCTCTTACTTCGTCTTTTTCCTTTCTACTGCGTCAAATTTGAAAAATACTCAGTCATGTAGATTTACCACATTCCCTCACATTTTTAAAATTTTCCTTGTAGAAAGAAAAAATACTCGCAAGACTGTTTTGTTATTCTAATTAAACCAATATCTTGCCATTACGCACAAAGGGCGGTTTGACTATTTTAGCCGATACCCTCTTGCCTCGCATCTCAATTTCACACAATCCTTCACTGCCTTTTGGCACACTCGCCAGCGCAATCGCCTTGCCCATTGTCGGGGAAAATGTACCCGAAGTTACCTCACCCTCACCCAAATTAGTCAACACTTGGTTGTGGTCTCGAATCACGCCTTTACCTTCCAGCACCAACCCTACAATGGTTTTTTCAGGTGTTAGTTTTTCTAACGCCTCACGCCCCACAAACCCACGGCTTTCATCAGACAAATCCACCGTCCAGTTCAGTGCCGCCTCCAAAGGCGAGACGCTTTCGCTCATCTCCGAGCCATACAAACTCATCCCCGCTTCTAGACGCAAAGTATCTCGTGCACCCAATCCACATGGTTTAACCCCTGCCTCAAGTAGCATTTTCCAAGTAAATTCTGCCGAGCTCGCAGGTAACATAATCTCAAACCCATCCTCACCCGTATATCCCGTACGGGCAATAAATAAAGCGCCCAAACTAGCGGCATTAAAAGGCTTCAACGCTCCAGCCACTTGCTCTACTCCCCCCATAGCAGCAAACACTTTCTCTCTTGCATTCGGCCCTTGTACTGCAATCATTGCCAAATCTGACATTAGTGTAACCACTACAGCAAAACCCTGTGCCTGCGCATTAATCCACGCCATATCCTTGTGCGTCGTGCCTGCGTTAATCACCATGCGGTAGTTTTCATCATCCTCATAATATACAATCAAATCATCGACCACACCGCCCGCCTCATTGAGCATACAGCTGTACAACGCCTTGCCCTGCGTTTGCAGCTTATCCACATCATTGGCAATCAAAATCCGCAAAAATGCCTTCGCCTCAGCACCACTAAAATCCACCACACTCATGTGCGATACATCAAACATCCCCGCATCATTACGCACCTGATGGTGCTCCTCCAGCTGCGATCCATAGTTTAACGGCATCTCCCAGCCACCAAAATCAACCATCTTTCCCTTACTGTCCAAATGCGCTTGATACAAAGGCGTTCTTTTCATCATGTCTGCTCCTTATTATATTTACTGATAAACACAACCGTTACAACAATCAGCACAAAAGTCAGCCCCATCGTGCCAAATAATTTAAAATTTACCCAAGATTCTTCCGCCTGCTGGGCAACAACACACAAAGCCTGATTGCTCAGTGTTGCACAGTCAAATCCACTCAATCCAAAACGCTCGCCAGTACCAAAAAACGCATCATTCGCCGCAATGGCAGGCAGCACGAAATAATAAGCGTTAATAAACGCAATCCCCGCAAAACCCAGCCCCCACAGCCATGTCAATGCACGCCAAAGCGCATCAGGCAAATCCAGCTCCTTACCTAGCATTCTGGCCAATAAAGTCTTCTTGCCAATCCAAATACTGCCCACCAACACAGCGGCAAACAGCACATACAAAGCACTCACCTTCCACATAATAAAAACAGGATTGTCAATATAAATCGTTACCCCGCCAAATACCAGTAGCAACAGCAGCCCAATCACTTGCACCTTTTCAAATTTCTTTTGCCTAAGATAAGTAACCCCAATCTGCACAACAGTCGCCAATGCCATCGCAATAATTGCCGAATGCAGCCCTTCATTTTGGTAAAAATGCAGATTCTTTGTTTTGTAAATCACAAAAAACAACCCAATCGGTAAAAAATCAAGTAAAAATTTCATCCCCTACTCCAAATGCTCTTTTGAGCAATAAATTTTGCCATTATGGCTAATCGCCTCACTCTCAGGAATATGTGTCTCACACACACAACACGCCACCATTTTATTAACAGACGGCTTTTGTGCCACATCACTGGGTGCTTTTCTAAGCTTCTTAAACACAAAAAACCCCACCCACACAAGCAGCACAACAATCAACAACTTAATAACCCCCATCACAATATCCACACCACAAAAGAATGGAATTTTACCGACGCTTAGTATATAATTTCCTCTTTTTAATGTGTCTATAAGCAATTAAACATTTACTGCCCGGGTGGTGAAATTGGTAGACACACAGGACTTAAAATCCTGCGCCTTCACGGGCGTGCCGGTTCGATTCCGGCCCCGGGCACCATATTCTTTACACTTGCCACCAATACACCCATAAACTTAAAAATTATTTCACGCATTCATTAAACAATTGGAGACCTTTGCATAAATACGAATAATCATCAAAAATCCACTTTTTACCAAGTTGGTAAAAATTGAATTCTGCTAATCATCCATATTTATGCAAAGGTCTCAGAATATAAATTAGTTTAACTTTTTACTATACCATGTGCCTCTAGCTTTGCCATTACGAACGATTAAGCCTAATTTAACCAACTCACTTAATCTGTTTTTAATACTTGGTTTAGAAATGGTCGTAATTAAACTACTAGCATCAGCAATGGTAATTCTATTGTATTTATCTAAATGTTGCATAATAATGACACTTTCTTGGGCTAGGTGGCTGTACTTTTCAGCATTATTGGTCTTGGTTTGTAAGTGGTCTTTTTGCCGTTTTAATGAGCGAAAAAAGAAGTTTAACCAAGGTAGCCAGTCCGTTTTTGATTTGAGTGTTTTTTGAGTTCTTTGTAGGGCAAGATAATAACCATCTTTATTTTTTTCAACAATACTTTCAAGTGAGCTATAAGGTATGTAGCCATAACCCGATTTAAGCATGAGCAATGACACCAAACCACGAGAAAGCCTTCCATTTCCATCTTGAAAAGGGTGAATTGCTAAAAACACCAAGTTAAAAATAGCAATAACAATGAGCGGGTGATGGCTTTTTTCACTTAAAGATTCTTTAGTCCAATATACTAATTCTTGCATTTTTTGGGGGGTGTCAAAAGCCGAAGTGGTTTCAAAAACTACGCCCAAACTTTTTCCCAATTCATCGAAAGCTTCAACACTGTTGGAATGTTTTTTGTATTCACCACGATGCCGAACATCTTTATTTGAGTGCCTGAGTAAAATAATATGCAGTTGCTTGATATAATTTTCACTAATTTCAATATGCTCAAAATTAGAAAATATGGTTTCCATTATTTCAGAGTAACCAACTACTTCTTGTTCATCTCTATGGGTAAAGGATTGTTTTGTAACTTCGCTGAGTAAAGACTCGATTTCATTATCAGTTAGTTTTGAGCCTTCAATACGGGTGGATGAACCAATACTTTCAATAGTAGCCACATGACGAAGATGTGTTAAAAAATCAGGATTAAGATTATTTTGTACTTTCCAACCACCATTAAACTCATCAATTTCAGTGATGATTTTTAATAGCTCAGGAGTAATATTTAAGGTTTTTAAGTCCATTAGGATAAATTATAGCTAAATAATTATCTGATTTTATCCAATATTATCCAATAATCAAGTTTTTTATCTAATAGCAATGAGGTGAATTCGACTCATAAGTGCACAACTCCCAATTGACGGACATCAACACCCGTCCTTTCTAAAAACACCTGATAAGGTGTTTTAAATCCTAAACATTTTCCAAGTCTAGAGTTGCGTTTATCAATAGCAATTTTAACATCATTTATTGCCATATTGATTAGTCTCATTGATTTGAGGAAGTATTATCTTAAAAGACTGTTGGCATTAAGCCAGCCACAGACTTGTTCAGGTAACCAGTCGAGTTTCAAGCAATTATCAATAATCCTCTTGCAGTCATGACTTAATTTGACAAATTTAGTTTTAGTTTAATGTCTTTGCTGTGGCTTGATTGAAGCGATAGCCTCGTTTACCCATATTACGCTTAATCTCTCTAATAATTGTAGAGTAGCTACGATTCAGATTTTGTGCGATTTTATTCTTAGACATGCCTTGTTTAATTTCAATAGCGACATAATGTCTCTCTTCAGAGGTTAAGTGCTTGTACATAGTGTTCAGCTCCGTTTAAGCAAATCAGTCATTATAGATTGACTAACCTCTGATTTTTATTCAAAGGCTGTCGTGTATTTTGCTTTTTACTTGTCCTAAAGGCTAAGCAAAATACACGGCTGCTAGTTAAACTTAATTGTGTACTTATGATGCGAATTTACTAAATTACCAAGTCGGTAAAAAGTGGATTTTTGATGATTATTCATATTTATGCAAAGGTCTCAGAATATCCAAGTTTGTCTAAAAGACAAGAAAAAACTATAATAGGTTGTCTTTATCTAATATTTTAAGCACTTTTTGGTAAACGACCTTGTGCTTAATAGAGACCTTTGCATAAATAGGGATGATTAGCAAAATTCAATTTTTGCCAGATTGGTGATTTTATTAAACCTTGTCCTAGCAGGACTAAGGCTGGGTTTAAAAAATCGCCAAGCGGGTGAAAAGT
>NZ_FXLV01000044.1 GCF_900180345.1 Bathymodiolus heckerae thiotrophic gill symbiont | reverse complement strand
CCACTTTTCACCCGCTTGGCGATTTTTTAAACCCAGCCTTAGTCCTGCTAGGACAAGGTTTAATAAAATCACCAATCTGGCAAAAATTGAATTTTGCTAATCATCCCTATTTATGCAAAGGTCTCTAACTAAATATCAAAAAACAATAAATTATGCTTTTAATGATTGATAATTACGATTCATTTACTTACAACTTAGTGCAGTATTTTGGCGAGTTGGGACAGGTGGTTGAGGTGCGCCGTAATGATGAAATTACGGTTACTGAGATTGAAAAACTTGCGCCTGAGTTTTTGGTCATCTCGCCTGGGCCTTGCACACCAAATGAGGCGGGGATTTCGATTGAGGCAATTAAGCACTTCTCTGGCAAGATTCCAATGCTAGGAGTATGCCTGGGATTTCAGGCAATGGCTCAGGCGTTTGGCGGCAAGATTATTGGCGCTAAGAAAATCATGCACGGCAAAGTGTCTAAGATTCATCATACTGGTAAAGGCGTATTTAGTAGCCTTAATAACCCACTAAATGCCACACGCTATCATTCACTGGTAGCCGAACAATCCAGCCTACCGGATTGTTTTGAGATTACCGCTTGGACTGAAGATGAGCAAGGCAAAATTGATGAAATTATGGGTATTCAACATAAAGAAATGACGATTGAAGGCGTGCAATTTCATCCAGAATCTATCTTGACTGAGCAAGGTCACGAAATGCTGGGTAATTTTTTAAACAAAAAATAAGAGAAAAAGGAAATAAAAAATGGACATACTAGAGTTTTTATTAAACGACAACCAAATTTTTACCACCATTACGCTATTTGTTTTAGTCGCTTTACTGATTGGCAGTATTGTCGCTGACAAATTAAAAAAATACGAGGATGTAGATGCCAATGGCGCAGTTGCATTAATGGATGAAAAAAATTTAATCGTATTGGATGTGCGTGAAGCCAAGGAGCGCAAAACGGGCTTTATTGCGAATGCTGTGCATATTCCACTAAGTCAAGTCAAAAACAAACTTGGCACCCTGGACAAAAGCAAAAAGGTACTGGTGTATTGTCATAGAGGCTCACGCTCAGCACACATTTCAGGGTTATTGACACGCAACGAGTTTGAACAAGTTTACAATCTAAAAGGTGGCATCCAAGCTTGGAAAAAAGCCAATTTACCAATAAAAACCAAATAAAACTTATATGAAAAAAAATATAATTTATTGCTCTGATTCTTGTCCATTTTGCCAAAGAGCTTACCAATTATTAGAAAGCAAAGGCATTCCTTTTAAAAAATATTATGTCAAAGACCAAAACGATTGGGATGAAGTGAGGGAAAAAACTGGCAGAAATACTGTACCGCAAATTTTCATCAACGGCGTGCATGTGGGAGGTTTTGACGACCTATCTGCCGCCAATCAATCTGGAAAATTGGACAAAATTCTGAATGAATCATAATCTTAGCATTATTGGCGCTGGCGCTTGGGGAAGTGCGCTGTCAATTGCACTGGCAGACAATTTTGACACCATCTACTTACATACTCATACTCAACAAGAAGTCGATACGCTACAACCAAAACACCCTGCTTTGGCTGTTAATTATGCGTCAAATATAGAGCTTACTTTTGATTTATCGCGCGTACAGGATGTTCACAGTGTTTTAATCACAGTGCCGAGCTATGGCTTTACAGCCACACTCAAGACACTGCGACCTTTGCTAACAAGCAAGCAACCTGTTGCTTGGGCGACTAAAGGCTTTGACACCGATGGGCAGTGCTTTTTACACGAAAGTTTTGAGTCAATTCTAAGCAAACACTCAGGTTGCGTTATCTCAGGACCTAGTTTTGCCGTTGAAGTTGCCAATCAAAAACCCACGGCACTCACTGTTGCCTCAACGGATAAAAAAATCCGTGATTATTGGGCACAAGCAATCAATACCAAGACCCTCAGAGCCTATACTAATGATGATGTGGTTGGCGTAGAAGTGGGTGGTTCTGTTAAAAATATTCTGGCAATTGCCGCTGGCATAGCCTCAGGCTTAGGCTATGGTGCCAATACTCAAGCGGCACTGATTACCCGTGGTTTGGCTGAAATGGTGCGCTTAGGTGTGGCATTGGGGGCAAATAGCGCTACTTTTAATGGGCTATCAGGGCTGGGAGATTTGGTATTAACCTGCTCTGATGACTTGTCAAGAAATCGTCGATTTGGCAAGGAACTGGCAAATGACAAAAGCGTTGAACAAGCGTTAAATAATGTTGGTACAACTGTTGAAGGGTTGAATACCTTGGGGTTGGTTTTATCAATTGCAAAAAAACATCGGATTGAAATGCCAATTTGTGAACAAGTTGACCGAGTTACCCAAGGTCAAGCAACACCAACTGAGGCAGTCAATTATTTATTGTCAAGGACACAAATTAACGAATGACCCTTGATCTACTAAGGCATGGGGAGCCAGAAGGTGGTCGCCTGTATCGTGGCAATCTGCTTGACGACTCTCTAACTAAAAAAGGCTGGCAACAAATGCAAGTCTCAACCGATGGCAAATACTGGGATTTTATTGCCACTTCGCCTATGCTTCGTTGTCATGCATTCGCTCAACATCTATCGCAAACACTGCACATAGAAATGCAAGTATTTGAGTCATTAAAAGAAATAGGTTTTGGCGATTGGCAGGGTCGAAATGTTGAAGAGATTGGACAACAAAAAGTCAATCAATTTAAACAAAACCCTGTAGATAATCGACCATCTGGTGCAGAAGATTTGTATGCTTTTCAGGATCGAGTTTTAGACACATTCATGCGAATAACACAAGAAAAAACATCACAATCGGTATTAATTATTGCCCATGCAGGTGTAATTAGAGTGATTAAATCTTATTTACTTAATTTACCTATTGAAAAAATGTTCACAATAGAAGTTGCTTCTGCATCTTGTGAGTCGTTTGAAATATGAAAAAAATCTTATTTGTGTTTATTATTACTTGGGCTGTAACAGCACAGGCTTTCAACCTCTGGGATTGGATCTCATCAATTAACGCCTTAAATACACCAAACTTTGATGAAATTAAAGATACCAATCAAAGAAAAATTGCTTTTTTTGGTTACTTGTTGCCAATGGTAGAAGAAGAAAATAGGAAAATTAAACTTGTTCGTTCGCTGATTAAAAACAATCAGTTCAATGACAGCCAAATCAAAAAACTAGCCAAAAAATACCGTGTTAAAAATATCAGCAAAAAAGCGCTGTTAAATGCGATAGACACCATCCCCACTTCTTTGGCATTAGCCCAAGCAGCGATTGAATCTAACTGGGGTAGATCTAGGTTCTCCAAACGCTGGCATAATTATTTTGGCATTTGGTGCTTTAGTCCAGGCTGTGGTATCGTGCCTGAAAATCGCAATAAAAATGCCAAATACGAGGTCAAGAATTTTTCCTCAACCAACAAATCCATTGAATATTACCTACTAAATATTAACCGCAACTATGCCTACGAACTGCTTAGAAAAATCAGAGCTTACAAACGCAAACATAATCTTAAACTCACTGGCACCAGTCTTGCCGAAGGACTGGATAAATACTCAAACATTGGTTATGAATATATTGAATTGGTGCAGAGTATTATTAGACAAAACAATCTAACTCGGTTTGATTAGGCATTAAAAAACCCGCAAACTGCGGGTTTTATTAATGAAGCGAAAATAAATCTTAACGCTTTGAATACTGCTCGCTCTTACGCGCCTTCTTGTGTCCGACTTTTTTACGCTCTACAGTTCTTGCATCACGAGTAACAAAACCTGCTTTACGCAAATCAGGCCTAAGGTCGCCGTCATATTCCATTAACGCACGGGTAACACCCAAACGAATAGCACCTGCTTGACCTGTGTCACCACCACCCTTAACCATGATTTTAAAATCAAACTTGTCTCTCATATCAACAGTATCTAGTGGTTGATTAATAATCATTGAAGAAGTCTCACGACCAAAATATTCGCTCATTGGGCGTTTATTAACGGTAAATATACCTTTACCTTTAGTCATATAAACACGAGCTACTGAAGTCTTTCTTCTGCCTGTTGCGTAAAATGTTTGCGTTTTTGCCATAATAATCTCTTACCTTAAATATCTAAAATTAAATCTCTAAAAGCTGGGGTTGTTGTGCACCATGTGTGTGCTCACTACCTACGAATACTTTCATTTTTCTGAACATATCTCTACCTAAAGGGCCTTTTGGCAGCATACCTCTCACTGCCTTGTTGATAATTTCTTCAGGCTTTTTCGCTTGTAAATCTTTGAATGCGATTGATTTCAAATTACCCACATAACCCGTATGGTGGTAATACATTTTATCGTTAAATTTATTACCTGTTACTTTAACTTTCTCAGCGTTAATAATAACAATGTAATCACCTGTATCGGTATGCGGCGTATACTCAGCCTTGTGCTTACCACGAAGGCGAGAGGCAATCTGTGTTGCCAAACGACCCAGTGTTTTACCATCAGCATCAACTAATAACCAGTCTCTTTTTACTTCATGTGCCTTAGCGCTAAATGTTTTCATAAATCTATCTTCGTGCAAAATAATCGCATTATTATAATCACTTTTGGATTTGAATGTTGTCTATTCTACTAAATACTGTAGACCTTTGCATAAATATGAATAATCATCAAAAATCCACTTTTCACCCGCTTGGCGATTTTTTAAACCCAGCCTTAGCCCTGCTAGGACAAGGTTTAATAAAATCACCAATCTGGCAAAAATTGAATTTTGCTAATCATCCCTATTTATGCAAAGGTCTCAATGAATTTAATTTACACTAGCAAAAAGTTTACTCATGCTTTAATGTTAACATTTCTCATTACTTTACCAACTGCAATTTACGCTAGTGGCAATAGCATTATCAATCTAGCCTTTAACAAATCTGCCACACAATCTAGTGCATATCCATACTCTACTATCCCTATTGTCAAAAGAGCAGCAAATAGCACTCGTAGACAAGATAGTGATACATTCTTTACACAAATGGGCAACGAAGTTAGTTTGAAAGGAGAAAATAACCTTGCTGTAACAAGTGGTTACATCCGAATAGGTGACAGTAATAGCCAATGTGATTTTAATAACGAAGGGGCAATCCGTTATAACACAACGACCAAAACGATTGAATTTTGTAACGCTATCACTTGGAGTTCTGTTAACGAAATTCTTAGTTTCGATTGGGCTTGCCAACTAGGATCGGCAAGTTCCATAGGAGGGAGCGCGCATGCTTGTGTCTTAAAAACCGACAACACCGTTGCATGCTGGGGAGATAATACATTCAAACAAACTATGGTGCCAGATAGACTAATTGCCAAGCAAATTGCGGTGGGAGGTTATCAAGCCTGCGCCTTAAAAACCGATAACACCGTTGAATGTTGGGGAGACTCAAGTATTCCAGGCTCAGTACCAAGTGGACTAATTGCCAAGCAAATTGCGGTGGGAGGAAATTTGCTTGCCTGTGCCTTAAAAACCGATAACACCGTTGAATGCTGGGGGGAGACTCAGCACCAGATGGACTAATTGCTAAGCAAATTTCGTTAGGATTCTCTCATTCCTGTGCCTTAAAAATTGATAACACCGTTGAATGTTGGGGAAAAACACATATGGAGAAGGTGATGTACCAAAAGGATTAATTGCCAAACAAATTATATTGGGAGGTTATCATGCCTGCGCCTTAAAGATCGATAACACCGTTGAATGTTGGGGAAAAAACACAAAAGGACAAACCCTAGTACCAAAAGGATTAATTGCTAAACAAGTTATGGTGGGGTTCTATCATACCTGTGCCTTAAAAATCGACAATACCGTTGAATGCTGGGGAAAAAATTAAACGGGGAGAATAAGGCATTAGACGGTTTAATTGCCAAACAGTTGTAAGGCAATAAAATACTTTATCACAATCCTAAAAAATCCAAGCAGTTGCTTGGATTTTTTTATTGTCATAAATTAAAACCATCAAAATGCCTGAATACCAAAAAACCCCCGTAAAAAAACAATCAAGAATCCATTTTTCGCCCACTTAGGCAATTTTCTAATGGAGACCTTTGCATAAATAGGGATGATTAGCAAAATTCAATTTTTGCCAGATTGGTGATTTTCTTAAACCTTGTCCTAGCAGGGCTAAGGCTGGGTTTAAAAAATCGCCAAGCGGGTGAAAAGTGGATTTTTGATGATTATTCATATTTATGCAAAGGTCTCTACTAGTATTAATAAAGAGCAAGGTGCTTGGTGGGAAGTTGACTTAGGTGCTGTTAAAACTATTAACCAAATCATTATTTACAATCGCACTGATTGCTGTGAAGATAGACTGAGCAACTACCAAGTTACTATTTCCACTAAAACAACCAATACCTATCAAGAAAAATTTAGTTCTGAGCCCCATCCTAAAGCCGTCATTAATCTGGGTAAATATGGCAAGAAAGGTCGTTATGTTAAAATTCAACTATTAGACGATAACTATTTGTCTCTAGCAGAAGTAGAGGTTATGGGTCCAGACAAAGGAGATGAAGATGCTTTTTTTGTGCAAATAGGCGATGAAGTTAGCTTAAAAGAAAAAAATAACCTCGTTATAGCAGGTGGTTATATCCGAGTAAGTGACAGCAATAGCCAGTGTGATATCAATAGCGAAGGAGCAATTCGTTACAATACTCTTAATAAAATAATTGAGTTTTGTGATGCTATTGCTTGGAATCCGATTAATGCAACTCCTGATTGTGATTGGGTTTGCCAGTTAGGGTTGGCGAATTCTGCAGGAGGGCTTTATCACTCTTGTGCCTTAAAAACTGATAGCACTGTTGAATGTTGGGGAGACAACTCACACAAACAAACCAAAGTGCCAAAAAGACTAATTGCCAAACAAATTGCGTTGGGAGGGTATCACACCTGTGCGTTAAGAGCCAACAACACCGTTAAATGTTGGGGACTTAATATAAACAAACAAACTGAAGTGTCAAAAAGACTAATTGCCAAGCAAATTGCATCGGGAGGGTATCACAGCTGCGCTTTAAGAAAAGCCAACAACACTGTTGAATGCTGGGGGCTTAATGGAAGCGAACAAACCGATGTGCCAAAGGGACTGGTTGCCAAGCAAATTGCGTTGGGAGTGTTTCATACCTGTGCTTTAAGAACCGACAACACTGTTAAATGCTGGGGGCTTAATGGAAACAAACAAACCGATGTGCCAAAGGGACTAGTCGCCAAGCAAATTGCGTTGGGAGAGTTTCATTCTTGTGCCTTAAAAACTGACAACACCGTTGAATGCTGGGGGAAATCAAGTGGACATATCGCAGTGCCAAGTGGCTTAATTGCTAAGCAGTTATAAAGTAGTAAAATACTTTAGTTACCAACCCTAAAAAATCCAAACAACTGCTTGGATTTTTTATCGTCATAAACAAAACTATTGAAATACTCAAATACAAAAAACCTCGTAAAAAACAATCAAAGGGGCTGATGTGAGGTCCCAACAAATGGGCAGTTAAAAATGAGACTTAAAAATAATTTAGCGATTTTTGAAATGCTGATCACTTGCCATAAGCCTTAGTTTCAACATAAAACAAGTCATGCGTTGGTTTTGTCTTTCGACTTGGCAGAGGTATGAGAAAGCCACAGATGAAGTAGAGGTACCCAAAAAGGTTGTTATAATGAGATTTTTTTTGGAATTAAAACTCTTGTACCAGCGATGATTAACTCACACGCACATCTTGATTTTGACGATATGCAGGCAATTGCACAAAATGCGGTAGCAATTGTGCCGAGTGTGGGTAGCCAAAACTGGAACATTGTACAATCGTATCCTTACTTTGCACTGGGCATACATCCTTGGATGGTTGAACATCATGATAGCCAAGACTTAGAGCGTTTAGAATATCTAATTAAATGCAATAATCCAATCGCAATCGGTGAATGCGGATTGGATTATGCTAAAAATATCAACAAAGAAAAACAACTGCACTTCTTTACTGCACAATTAGCCATGGCGCAAAAATACGATTTACCCGTGATTATCCACAGCGTCAAATCAACTGAAGATGTAATTTTCTTACTCAAAAAATACCAAAAAATCAAAGGTGAAATTCACGGCTTTTCGGGCAGCGAACAACAGGCTAATACATTGATAAAAATGGGATTTTATTTGGGTTTTGGCATACAAATTACCAACCCAAAATCTACTCGTTTACGAGAAATCGTTAAAAATTTACCCCTACAATCACTGCTCATTGAAACTGACGACCATATTGTTCCTCAAGATTTGTCCATAGTAGCCGAAGAAATCGCCAAACTCAAACAAATATCGTTGAAAAAACTCATCACACAATGTGATAATAACGCTATTTTACTTTTTGGACTTTCATAATGAGTGGGAGCTGTGCACGCACTGAGATATTATTAGGTCAACAAGGATTAGCACGATTAGCAGAATCTCATGTGTTGATTGCTGGACTGGGTGGTGTTGGCGGTGCTTGCGCCGAAGCCCTATGTCGTGCTGGCGTTGGTGCATTAACTTTGGTGGATTTTGATATGATAGAAAGCACCGACCTTAACCGACAGCTGATTGCCCTTAACGCAACATTAGGCAAATACAAGGTGGATGTTTTAGCCAACAGATTGCATGATGTTAATGCGGATACCGTGATTATTAAGCGTAATGAATTTATCGATAGAGACAAAGCGCAAGCCATTGCCCTTGAGCAAGATTTAGACTTTGTTGCCGATTGCATTGATGCTATTGCCTACAAAACTGTACTGATTGACAGCTGTAATCAATCTGGCAAGTTGATTATCTCCAGTATGGGTGCAGGCGGGCGATTAGACCCAACCAAAGTGGGAATTTCCCGCATGGACAAAACCCAAAATTGCGCCTTGGCCAGAGAAATGCGCAAACAACTCAGGCGCATTCATGCCTCGCTGAAATTCCCTGTTGTACACTCCACCGAAGTGCCTATTAAGGCATTACCACATCAGGCAGTTACTGTCACTGATGCCACACCTGCAGGCAGACCTAGAGCAGTGAATGGCGCTATTTCTTATATGCCCAATATTTTTGGCTTGATGATGGCAGGACATATTATTCAAAATTTATTACATTCTTAAGGATAATAACATGGTTAGTACTAAAACCCCAGTTTGCAATTTTGACACGCCTGCAATTGATTTTAACCTTAAAGGTGTGGATGAGAAAATGCACAGCTTAGCAAGTTGTAAAGGCGAAAATGGACTGTTGATAATGTTTATTTGCAATCATTGCCCGTATGTTAAGGCCATTATTGAGCACATTGTCACAGACACTAAAGAACTACAAACATTGGGGCTGAATGCAGTGGCCATTATGTCCAACAACACCGATGAATACGAGGCTGATTCTTTTGAAAATATGCAAAAAATTGCCAAACAAATGAACTTCTCGTTCCCTTATTTAATTGATGAAACCCAAGAAGTGGCAAAAACATACGGCGCAGTTTGCACGCCTGATTTCTTTGGTTACAATGCCGACTTAAAACTACAATACCGAGGTCGATTAGATGCATCACGCAAAGAATCTGCTCCAATAGATGTTAAACGAGATTTACTTGATGCCATGCGTCAAGTTGCGAACACTGGACAAGGTCCAATAGAGCAAATCCCATCAATGGGCTGTTCAATTAAATGGAAGTAAAATACAGTCTTTTAACCCAACAAATATGATGATAAATTTAATGGAAAACAAAAGCAAAATGCCCGCATTCTTAAGATCTGGTTTTAGGATTCTATTCTTTGCTGCTGGCGCAGGGTCATCGCTTTTAATGCTGGCTTGGTTGTTATTTTTTACCCAGCAAGTCAGTGTTGAATTTAACACCCATTATTGGCACGCACACGAGATGATTTTTGGCTATACGATGGCTGTTGTTGTGGGGTTTTTATTAACGGCAACACAAAACTGGACAAAACTTAAAACAATCAATGGCTATCCTTTATTGTTTTTAGGGGTGGTGTGGTTGATTGCCAGAGTACTGTCTGTAATGGAAAGTGATTATATTTTTTATCAAATGATGGCTGACTTAGTCTTCTTAATCTTTTCTTTATTGTTCATAGCCCTTCCCATTGTTAAGGCCAAAAACTGGCAGAATTTACCCATCATTTTCAAGTTGCTGACCTTTGTTATTGCTAACATCTTATTTTATATCGGCGCTTTGGGCTACCTAGAGAATGGACAATATCTAGGTATTTACATTGCTTTTTATACAGTTGTTGCGCTTATTTTGATGATGACACGCAGATTGATTCCATTTTTTATTGAAAACGCTGTATCTGCTAATATTGAGTTGAAGAATTCTAAATTCTTAGACCTGAGTAGTTTGGTTTTATTTGTTGTATTTGCCATTGATATCATCTTCTTTAAAACGCATATAACGCAAATTAGTGCTTTATTTTTATTTGTCATTCATAGTATCAGAATGATCTATTGGCACCATAACGGGATTTGGAGCAAGCCATTGCTTTGGGGGTTGTATGTTGCCTATGGAATGATTAATTTCGCGTTTTTATTAACTGTTATTGACTATTTTATAGCCTTGCCACAAAATACGGCAACACACAGTTTTGCGATTGCCATTGGGCTCATCACACTCAGCATGATGAGTAGAGTTGCCCTTGGTCATACAGGTAGAAATGTCTTTTCACCGCCAAAAGCACTGGGTGTTATGTTTGCTATGCTGGTTGCAGTGTTTATATTTAGGGTTATTGCCACCCTATTTTGGAGTGAGTATTATCCGCAATTTATCGTCATTTCCCAATTATTGTGGATTGCCGCATTTGGCTTATTTGTGTTGATATATGCCAAGATGTTTTTTCAAAAAAGAATTGATGGCTCATTTGGATAACAAAAAATGAAAATACCCAAACAATTAATAACACTAACAAAAGAACATCATTTATCATTATCACTGGCCAACAAGGCAATTAATGCAAAAAAATTAGACAATGAAATGGCAATATGCCAACAAATAGCAAAAAACTTTAAACGAGACTTTTTGAGCCATTTTAGCTTCGAAGAGCAGTATATTTTGCCACTACTAAAGCAAAATAATCAACAAGATTGTCAACGCATAATCAACGAACACAAGCAATTATTAAAATTAGCAAAAGACATTAATGCTAACAATCTATTAGAATTTGGAGCATTGCTAAAAACCCACACTAGATTTGAAGACAGAGTGTT
Organism: Bathymodiolus heckerae thiotrophic gill symbiont; assembly: GCF_900180345.1. Lineage (GTDB taxonomy): Bacteria > Pseudomonadota > Gammaproteobacteria > PS1 > Pseudothioglobaceae > Thiodubiliella. The sequence goes on along the minus strand of NZ_FXLV01000044.1, from coordinate 1,069 downwards.
ATTTAAGCAAATACCGGCAGATAGCCTACATAAAATACCAACTTAGTTGTGCCAAATATTAATGGGCTTGTTTGATTAAGCGTCTAGTGTTGATTGACTATAACACCATGCAATATCGTTAAAAACGACTCTGGTGTTAAAAATTTGTTACCCTAAGTTTTATCCAAATCAGCATTCGGCTTCAGTTTGATGATTTCATCAATCGTTTTACCCTGATGTATCAGTCTTTTCATATGCTTTGCAACCAGCACCAACATATCTCGATAACGCACTAAAGCCGCTTTATCACCTAACACCGGCCATGTCCAGGTATGATTTGTGTCTGTTCATCAACTTGACTCAAAACCTGATTAACATTGCAAATCATACCTTCAACACTGTCACCACTGGATCCATCAATAAAAGGATACAAACTGAAACTCCCCCACTTGACTGGACACAAAATTAATAGTTTACGCATTATTTTTTCTGTATCAATAATCTTTTTTGAGGTTTGGAGCAAAGCCCCAACCTGGACTTGTTCCAAGTCCTAACTTAAGGCTTAATATTAGGTTAGGATGTTACCTCTTTTCATAATCATTGGGTGAATAATAATCAATCGTTGAATATCGCCTAATTTTGTTATAAAACACTTTGATATATTCAAAAATAGCACTGCTTGCCTCCCTCCTAGTTTGATAAGTTTGCTGATTGATTAACTCTGTTTTTAGGGTATTAAAAAAGCGCTCAGCAACTGCATTATCATGGCGCTCACCCTTTCTGCTCATACTTTGGGTGATGTTATTTACTTTTTGCCTGCTTCGAAGACTTTGTGGTCTAGTTTTCCAATAGTAGTATCCACCTTTAGATACTTTCATACACCGACATAAAACAGTAATCGTTAAAACTGGTGAAATAGTTTGATACAAAGCATTGTAATTCTCTAAATTTTAGTTTACAATACTAAAAGTTATGACACAAATACAACAAAAAACCTTAATTGCCACCACTATCATTATTGCCATAGCAGGCTTAATCACCTCGCTTAATATTAGCAACCCAGAGCAGTCCGATACATCAGTATTTAACA
>NZ_FXLV01000043.1 GCF_900180345.1 Bathymodiolus heckerae thiotrophic gill symbiont | reverse complement strand
ATGAAGCGACTCAACACAAGACCTCGAAAAACACGAGGTGGGAAACAACCAGTTGAGTTATTTTTAGGAAAGGCTGTTGATTTATTAACGGCTTAGGAGAAATTGCACTTAATGTGCGAATTCAAGAGTTTTTAGATTTTCTAGAAAATAAAAAAGGTGCGTAAGCACCTTTTTTATTGAGAATGATTTTTTATTATAGCAGTGGAATAATCATAATTGCTACAATATTCATAATCTTGATGAGTGGATTAATGGCAGGGCCTGCTGTGTCTTTATAAGGGTCGCCTACAGTATCCCCCGTGATTGCCGCTTTATGCGCATCGGATCCTTTACCGCCACAATGTCCATCTTCAATGTATTTTTTGGCATTGTCCCATGCACCACCACCAGTGGTCATGGAGATAGCAACAAAGATACCTGTAGCAATAGAGCCAATTAATAACCCGCCTAGTGCTTCAGCACCTAATAATAAGCCAACGGCTATTGGGAATAAGATAGGCAGGAGGGAAGGCACAATCATTTCTTTAATAGCGGCTTGGGTGAGCATATCTACGGCCTTAGAATAGTCGGGTTTTTGTGTGTAATCCATAATGCCCGGCATTTCTTTGAATTGTCTGCGCACTTCATTGACGATACCGCCGGCCGCACGACCCACTGCCTCCATTGCCATTGCACCAAATAAATAAGGCACTAAACCACCTAAGAATAGACCAATAATCACTTTGTGATTTGACAAATCAAAGGCAATGTCTTTGAATTGGGCTAATTGCCCTAATTCATGTGTAAAGTCAGTGAACAACACCAAGGCCGCAAGACCAGCAGAGCCGATTGCATAACCCTTGGTCACTGCTTTAGTGGTATTACCAACCGCATCTAGTGGGTCGGTAATGTTACGAATTTCTTCGGGTAGTTCTGCCATTTCAGCAATACCGCCTGCATTATCAGTAATTGGACCGTATGCATCTAAGGCAACGATAACGCCAGTCATTGATAGCATTGCTGTTGCAGCAATGGCAATGCCGTATAAGCCACCTAATGTGTGTGCACCCCAAATACTGGCACATACTGCCAAAACTGGCAATGCAGTGGATTTCATTGATAAGCCTAGCCCAGCAATAACATTAGTACCGTCGCCTGTCAGTGAAGCTTCGGCGATGTGTTGCACGGGTGAATGCTCAGTTGAAGTATAGTATTCGGTAACCACGACCATCACTGCCGTTAACACTAGACCAATGAGCGATGCATAGAATAAATTCATACTCATACTCATATTATCGGTGATGAAATAAAAGGCAATACCTGCCAATACTGCAGAGACAATCAAACCTTTGTAAAGTGCACCCATAATAGAACCACCTTCGGATACTTTGACAAAGAAAGTGCCGATAATTGAGGCAATAATTGAGACTGCACCTAAGGCTAATGGATACAGAATTGCATTCTCGCCTAGGTTCAAAACACCAGCCAACATCATTGTTGCAATAATAGTAACGGCGTAAGTTTCAAATAAGTCGGCTGCCATACCTGCACAGTCGCCTACATTGTCACCCACATTGTCAGCAATCACAGCAGGATTGCGTGGGTCATCTTCGGGGATGCCAGCTTCAACTTTGCCAACAATATCTGCACCAACATCTGCACCTTTGGTAAAGATACCGCCACCTAATCGTGCGAAGATTGAAATCAATGAGCCACCAAAAGCAAGCCCGATGAGTGCGTGTAACGCCTCTTTTTGTTCAATGTCAAAAGCCAATAAACCAGCATAAAATCCAGAAACACCTAGAAGTGCCAAACCAACAACCAGCATACCTGTTATTGCACCGCCTTTGAAGGCAACTTGGAAGGCGGCGTTTATACCATTTTTAGCCGCCTCGGCGGTGCGAGAGTTTGATTTTACCGATACATTCATACCAATATAGCCCGTGGCACCTGATAATACTGCGCCAATCAAGAACCCGATACCAACTGGTACGCCGAGAAAATAGGTGATAATAATAAACAAAACCCCACCAACTACACCAATCGTTGAATATTGACGATTGAGATAGGCTTTTGCCCCTTCTGCGATGGCATCGGAAATTTCCCTCATTTTATCCGAGCCAGCGGGCTGTTTGTTAATCCAACTAATGGTAATTAAACCGTATATAACGGCGATGATTGAAACGCCAATTGACATTGATAGTGTATCCATTACTTCCCCCTTGATAGTAATTGAAGGGAATTATAGCTTAATTATTTATAAAGGGAAAGTATTATTTATCCCAATACTTAGTTTTGATGCCGTGACCTAAATCTGCTTCAACCAATCTTGAGCGGAGTTTGAGCAATTTTTCAATCAGTGCAGGCTCAGATTTTTCATAACCCTTTGCATCTGGCGTGCGTTTTACCACCACGCCTAAAAGCTCAGTAATGGCGTTGCCGATTGAGTTCTGCGAGATGGTAACCACTAATCTGCCTTGGTCATCACGATAGATAAGTTGTTTAAATGCGGGTTGCCAGCGAATAGAAGTTGCGTATCTGGCATCTGCAATGCACTGGTCTCTGACTTTTTTTGCTGCTGATAAAAAGCAGTTATTAAACAACAGCGTTTTTTCAATCTCTTTAGTAAAATAGGCGTTATCTGGCACGCCAGAATTGCGACTTGATACTTGGGCAAAAAAAGTGCGGTAAAAATCTAAGAAACCCTTGAGCACTAAATCATACTCTTTCCAAAAATCGATATTTTTCAAGCTACCAATGCCACCGCTGATTTCCCAGCTAGGTAATCCCTGTGGGTATCCAGTTAAGGACAATCCAGAGGCTTCGCCAACAATGGGTTTTAGTATTTTCAAGTCAAGTGAGGACAAAAACTCTACATAAACATCCTGCATATAAGCGGCAAATAAAGAATGTTGTCCGCCATCGGTTAAGTTTGGGTTATTTGTATCCGCTACTTTGGCATCTTTAAGTTGTTGTTTGTCAAATACAATAAAGTGATTATGCAACATACGAATACTTGGCACGCCAGGGGAGGTAATTGGCCAAGTAGAATCAAGCGAAGCCTCACCCGCTAAAACAAGATGTTTCTCAGGGTCGGGGTAGTGTTCTAGCATAAAAGCAATCACAATTTGGTTCATACGATTCCAAACCTTTCTAACATTGTTAGGCAGCTGCGTACGGCGTACTGGGCGACCTAGGGGGTTTAAGATGCTTTGCGAGGTGTTATAAATAATAGAACAATCAAATTCATTAGAGTGCCCTAACGCTTTTCTATAAAGTAGTAAGTCTTCAGCATTGGTTAATAAGCCGTTATTATTGGTTAAATCCGCTAAGTTTTCAGGTGAATTAAAAAACTCATTTGGCTTCATTCCCTCAGGGACATCGAGTGGGATAGGACGAAAGGGGACGCTAATTTCTCTTGGGCCAATTGACATATTGTTTTACTCCTTATTTATGTAAAGGTCTCAATAAAAAAAGGTTTATGCCACTTGCGTAACATAAACCCTCTTTGAGCCTAAATTGAAATTAAACTTCAAATGGTGGTAATTTCTTCTCTACCATTTCTTTTTTCATCACCACATAATCTGGCAAGCCATTTTTGTATGGTGGGTAATCTTCGCCTTCGATAAGTGGCTGTAAATATTCACGACAGGCATCGGTAATACCAAAGCCATCATCAGAAATATAGTCCATTGGCATCATTTTTTCAACATTCGCAATGTCTTTTAATTCACCCATGCCAATTTCCCAAGTATAAGGGTTATTTGAGGTTCTAATTACCGCAGGCATAACTGAATTTTTGCCTTCCATTGCTAAGTTTACTGCTGCTTCACCTAATGCATAAGCTTGTTCAACATCAGATTTAGAAGACAAGTGGCGTGCTGCACGCTGTAAATAGTCTGCTACTGCCCAGTGGTATTTATGCCCCAATGCGTCTTTAATTAAGTTAGCAACTACGGGTGCTGCACCACCGAGTTGTGCGTGACCAAAGTCATCACGAGTGCCTTGTTCAGCAAGGAAACGGCCGTCTGCCCATTTTGTACCTTCAGAAACCACAATTGTGCAATAACCAAATTCTTTAACATTGGCATCAACTTTGGCTAAGAATTTTTTCTCATCAAAATCTACTTCTGGGAACAAAATTACTACTGGAATTGAATCGTCAACCAAGCCACCTGCTGCTGCAATCCAGCCAGCATGACGACCCATCACTTCTAAAACGAAAATTTTGGTTGAAGTAGCACACATAGAAGCTACATCAAAACTTGCTTCCATAGTAGAAACGGCAATATATTTCGCAACAGAACCAAATCCTGGGCAATTGTCGGTTACTGGTAAATCGTTATCAACTGTTTTTGGCACATGAATTGCTTGAATTGGATAGCCCATAGACTCAGATAATTGAGAAACCTTTAAACAAGTATCGGCTGAATCGCCACCACCATTGTAGAAAAAATAGCCAATATCGTGTGCTTTAAATACTTCAATTAATCTTTCGTATTCCGCTTTATTATCTTCCAAAGATTTCATTTTATAACGGCACGAACCAAAGCCGCCGGAAGGCGTGTGCTTGAGTGCTGAAATATCCGCATCAGATTCTTTAGAAGTGTCAATTAGATTCTCGGTTAATGCACCAATGATGCCGTTTTGACCTGCGTAAACCGTGCCAATTTTGTCTGAGTGTTTGCGTGCAGTTTCAATCACACCACAAGCAGATGCGTTAATTACGGCTGTTACACCACCAGATTGTGCATAAAAAGCATTCTTCATTATTGTATCCTTTTGACTTATAAAAAAACCACTAATTATACAGTGAGACTTTTAGTCATTATGAATAATCAAGCAAAATATCATTTTTTATAAAAAAAAAGGGGGTACAAAAGCACAGGTCTAATTAAAAAAAAATGTTTTTAGCGTTTTAGTATTAGACCTTCAATCAGAATTTTTTATTCATTTTCACTTGAAGCTCTATATAAAGCATTCGGTAAAATTTGTCCTCGCCTAACACCTCAAATTGGGCGATATTTTTGACAAACATCTGTGCAAAATTTTCGGGATAAAGTTGCGCCATTAATGACCATTTGGCTATCTCTGTGCTTTCAATAGAAAACTTATGCAAAATTCGGTCTGCACTTTTCTCCAGAGTTAATAAGATTCTGCCGCTCTTGTAATCAAGGAGAGGAAACAAGTATGAGAAAAATGGACTGGCTTGAAAGTGCATATAATCAGTGCGACTAAGCCAATGACCGCCCCATTCAGACAAACCTTGTGAACGCATATAATCCACATGGACTTCATTAAACCCCTCTATATGTTGATTGCGATCCAAAAAGATTAACTTACTATCTGGGATAACAATCACACCTGTTGCTGATGTGCCATCGCTACTTTTAATGTGTTTATATTCACCTACATAAGGGTTTCGATAGTAACTAAGATCAAGTGCAGTGCCATAAGAATGGAGTGAAAATCCAGATTCACCAGTGATTTTTCGACACATAAACATACTAGTGCCACTAGTTTTTCCGCCACCTGTTGCTTCAACCGCAACTTTGTTTTTAAAAAAGTTTTTAAAAATTGTTAAAATATTGGGGGCAATAACATCGGCCGTTACCAACACCCCTTGGGCAATATTTCCATCATAACCATAATAACCGAATTGGACATAATTAAGCCTTTCTAAACTAACTGGACAGCCTTTTTCCCAAGATCCATTGGCAATTAGTGCTTTTTTCACATTATCTGGTAGTGGCTCGTAAGAGAATATTGGTTCGATTGAAGACACATCAGAAAATTTAATCTTTTTAGGGGGCAAGGAGGGTGCGTTATACTGATAACCCATTAAACCAAAAAACAGTTGATTAGGGTTTTTATCCACTTGCAAAGCCTGAGAAAAATTATATTTGGAGAATACATCCAGTATTTTTGGCGTGAGTTTTCCAGTAGCAGCAGTTTGATTTACATTTACTGATAGGACACCTGCGGCAGGAAATATTACTAATGTATTGTTAGGTGTTGTGTCAGCAAATGTATGGGCATATGTAAGTTTTTTATTCTTATTTTCAGCATTACGGATAATCAGCGGATTGTTGACTGGATTAACAATTAACCATATTTCCCCCGCACGGGTTCCAAAGAAAAAAGTAGCGTTGCTTTTCATTGCCGTAAGAATGCTACTATAGTGCGACAGAGGCTTGATTTCTTGAAAAAGAAAACCACTGGTCAACAGATTGTCAAATAATTTTTTTACTTGATTGGTAAGGGCAGTAGGGACTTCGAGAATCCCATCTTTGTGGATTTCACCATTATAATCTTTATAGCTGACTGTTAAAGTAGAGGTTTTTTTCGTTTTTTGAATTTTATCAAAGAGAGAGAATCCTTGAACGGGTAATTGATGAACATTGTTCATATTTGTTGTGGCAAAGACTGCTGTTGATAGCAATCCAATGATAAAAATTAGTATCTGTTGGCTTATTTTTTGTTTCATATCTCGTTATTGGTTAGTGGAAAGGCCTTTGTAGGAATGCATGCAACCATCAAAAATCTACTTTACTAATCTGGTTGGCACTACACAGCAATCCTTTGAGAGTAAAAATAATTACCTATGTTTCTATAAAAGCTCCATGGTAATGTTCTTTTCAAGCGGGAATTCTACAGTAAAATTACCTACCTTAATAGGGAGACCTTTGCATAAATATGAATAATCATCAAAAATCCACTTTTCACCCGCTTGGCAATTTTTTAAACCCAGCCTTAGCCCTGCTAGGACAAGGTTTAAGAAAATCACCAATCTGGAAAAAATTGAATTTTGCTAATCATCCCTATTTATGCAAAGGTCTCATAGGGTTTTTAAATTGTTTAAAGCCTATTTTTAGATAGAATGGTTTTGCTGTTATCGTGCTGTATGCAATAACTCTTTTAACGCCTTTGTGCAATAACAGTTTTTCAATATAAAGATATAAAGACTTGCCAATGTATTTACCTTTAAATTTTGGCAAAACATAAAGGAGTAGTATTTTTCCATTAATTGTAAACAAACCAAAGCCGACTATTTTATTTTCAAGGAAGGCAGAGATTGCATAAGTGTCGTTATTTTTAATCCATTTTACAATGTTCGCCTCTGTTTTATTTTCTAACCAATCGCTCACAATGGTTTTGTTATTGTCATAATCTGGACCACAAAGCTCAGTAATTGATTTTTGTAATAATATTGCTATTTCTTTGGCTTGTTTAGGGTTACTAGGTTGAATTATTGTATGCATTGATTTATTCTCTGTTGGCAAAATGATGGGGTGTAATTTCCCATTTTTGTGCTTCATTAATAGTGAGGATTAAGCATTTAGAACTGCCACCATTACGCACTGCACCTGATGCACCGGGGTTAATGACCCAAGGTGTGGCAGTTTTGTCAATTATTTGTTTGTGCGTGTGTCCATAAATTACTATTTTTGCTTTGGCGTGGGCTTTTCGCAAAGAGTCATGGGATGGCGTTTTCCACCCATGTTTATGTCCGTGTTCTACCGCTAATGTGCCACCAAGAAGTTCAAATATTTCAATATCAGCAAATTTAAGGTGTGCGTCATTATTGCCTCTCACTGCGGTTAGTGGCGTGGTAAACACCTCTAAGGTTTGTTGTTCTATAATATCTCCAGCATGAATTATTTGATCACAACTGTTCATTAAGCTGATAATTTCAGGATGAATCCAGCCATGAGAGTCCGATAAGATGCCAATTTTCATTTTCATTAATGTTTTAGATTGATTAGTGCGTGCTCAAAGGTTTCAATGTTAATAAAACCTTCAATTTTTTTAGCATCCACTTTAGAACTGGGTTTGCTAATGGCAACGACTGTGCCGATACCGTATTGTTTGGCAGATTTTAAGACAGATGCTGAATCGTCAAAGAAAATGCTTTTTACTTTATCAAATTTAATTTCATTTTCTAATTTGTGCCAAAATTCTTGTTTTTCTTTGGCAAAATTATAATCATGAGAAGAAATAATGTCATCAAAATAAGAAGCCAAATTGGTTATTTGCATTTTCAGTTGAATGGTTTTCCTATGGGCGTTTGTTACTAAATAAATGCGTTTTTTATGGATTTTGGCTTGGGTTAAAAATTCCAACACAAAAGGATGGATTTGAATCAAATGTGCAACATCTTCTTTGAGTTTGGCAATATCAAGTTGTAATTTTTCTTGCCAATAATCTAAGCAATACCAATGCAATTTCCCTTCTTCAGCTCTGAAAATAGGGAAAAGTTTATCCTTGGCTTCATCATGCGTTAGGTCGTGTTTATTGGCAAAAATCAAGGGTATATATTCCATCCAAAAATGCAAATCAAAGTTCAAATCCAGCAGTGTGCCATCCATATCCAGCAGAATGGTGTCAATCTCTGTCCAATTGATTTGTTCAGAAACTGGGCTTTTGAATTTTATTTTTTGCGCCATGTTGTTACACCTGCACTGTCTTCTAAAATAATGCCTAGTTCGGCTAATTGGTCTCTAATTTGGTCGGATATGGCAAACTTTTTGTTGGCTCGTGCTTCATTTCGTTGCTTAATTTTTTGATCAATTTCTTCGTCAGATAGAGACACGCCTTGCTTAAGAAATTCCTCTGTATTCATTTGCAAAATACCGAGATAGCCGCCGAGTTTTTTTAATAATTGACCTAAGGCATTTGCTTGATTTTGGTCTTTTTCACGCTCGGCATTCGCAGTTTTGGCCAATTCAAATAAGATACTGAGTGCAATTGGGGTATTAAAGTCATCATCTAAGGCTGCCGTTATTCGTGCTTCAAAATCAAAGCGTTGTGAGACTTCTGTCATTGCCGATTCTGAGGCTTGCAGTCCACGCATTGCTGTGTATAGTCGGGTTAAGGCGGTTTTGGCAAGGTCTAAGTTTTCGTTTGAAAAGTTCAGCGGAGAGCGATAATGTGAACTCATAATAAAGTAACGCAGTGATTCACCATCATAATTTTCCAACACGCCACGAATGGTGAAAAAATTATTTAGTGATTTGCTCATTTTCTCATCATTGATGTTGACAAAGCCTATATGCATCCAAGTATTAACAAAAGTGCAGTCGTTAGCACCCTCAGATTGTGCAATCTCATTTTCATGATGTGGAAACGCTAAATCCATACCACCACCATGAATATCAAAATGCTTACCAAGGTGTGTGCATGACATTGCTGAACATTCAATATGCCAACCAGGGCGACCTTCACCCCAAGGGGATGCCCAACTGGGTTCGCTCGGTTTTGCCATTTTCCAAAGCACAAAATCTAAGGGGTCTTTTTTGTCTGTTTCCACATCAACTCTAGCACCTGCTTCAAGTTCATCGAGGTTTTTACCGCTCAGTTTGCCATAATCTTTAAATTTACGCACTGAATAATATACATCGCCACTTTTACCTTGATAAGCAATGCCTTTTTTAATCAAAGATTCAATCATATAAAACATTTGCTCAATGGCATCGGTGGCGCGTGGTTCAATATCGGGTGGCAAGATGCTAAGTGCGCGCTCATCTTCATGCATCGCCTCGATAAAACGGTTGGTCAGTGTATAAATATCCTCTTCATTTTCAATGGCACGCTGGATGATTTTATCGTCAATATCGGTAATATTACGCACATATTCAACATTGGGAAAATGGCGACGCAAATGGCGAGTGATAACATCAAACATAACCAGCACCCGTGCATGACCCATGTGGCAGTAATCATAAACCGTCATACCGCATACATACATACCTATTTTGTCGGGGTCAATTGGGCGGAAAACTTCTTTTTGTTTGCTGAGTGTATTGTAGATTTTAAGCATTTGGGGTATTTTACTTGGTATTTTAAGCAAGTCCTTATTTTTTATATGATTTAAAGGTATATATGGCTGTATAATTAATCCTTTCATCATTTAAATTTAGGAAAAAGATATGAGCGTTTTAGTAACACAACAAGCACCAGACTTTACTTCTGCAGCAGTATTAGCAGACGGATCAATCGTAGATAACTTTTCACTTTCTAGCCTTAAAGGCAAGAAAATTATGCTTTTCTTTTATCCGCTGGACTTTACTTTTGTTTGCCCATCAGAGATTTTAGCGCACCACCATCGCATGGCACAATTTGCAGAAAAAGGTGTTGAAGTGGTCGGCGTATCGATTGATTCGCAATTTACCCATAACGCATGGCGTAATACAGATACTAAAGACGGTGGACTGGGTAAGGTTGATTTTCCATTAGTGGCTGATGTTAACCACTCAATTATGGAAGCCTATGGCGTTGTTCATCCAGCAGGTATCGCATTGCGTGCCTCATTTTTAATTGATGAAGATTTTGTGGTTCGTCATCAAGTGGTGAACGATTTGCCATTGGGTAGAGATGTGGATGAAATGTTACGAATGGTTGATGCCCTTGAGTTTCACACCACACATGGCGAAGTTTGCCCTGCTGGCTGGAGCAAAGGCGACGAAGGCATGAAAGATACCCCAGCAGGTGTGGCTGAATATTTGGCTAAAAATGCTGACAATCTATAAATAGATTGCTGTTTGATGAAGGGGAGCAGGTTGCTCCCCTTTTTTAATACAGCGCTTATTGGAGGAAAAATATGCAATATAAAAAATTAAGATGCACAATCTGCGACTGGGTTTATGACGAAGCAAAAGGCTCAGAAAAAGAAGGAATTGCACCAAACACAAAATGGGAAGATGTGCCTGAAGATTGGGTTTGTCCTGATTGTGGCGCAACTAAAGAGCAATTTGATATGGTTGAGGTTTAATGTCAAAAGTATTAATATTGCCGGGCGACGGTATTGGGCAGGAGATTATTGCTCAAGCGTTAAAAGTAATTGATTTTTTAAATACAAACAATGCGCTTGATATGGAATTGGTGCATGGTTTGGTGGGTGGCACGGCTTACGATGAGACGGGCTCGCCATTGCCACAAGCCACACTAGATGCTGTGCGTGAGTGTGATTCTATTTTGCTGGGCGCTGTGGGTGGCTATCAATGGGAAAAACTAGAACGGGATTTGCGTCCAGAGCGGGGGTTGTTAGGGTTGCGTGCTGAGTTGGATTTGTTTTCGAACCTTCGCCCTGCGATTTTATACCCGCAACTTGCCAGTGCTTCGACACTGAAAGAAGAGGTAGTTTCTGGGCTGAATTTGATGATTGTGCGTGAATTGGTGGCAGGGATTTATTTCGGAGAGCCTCGTGGTATTGAAGAGCGAAATGGTGAAAAATATGGCTTTAATACGGCGACTTATTTTGAATCAGAGATTAGGCGTATAGGTCATTCAGCGTTTAAAATTGCCCAGATTCGAGGCAAGCGAGTTTGTTCAGTTGACAAGGCAAATGTGCTAGAAGTGTGTGAATTATGGCGTGAAACGATGGAAAATGTGGCTAAAGATTATCCCGATGTGGTGCTTTCGCATATGTATGTGGACAATGCTGCCATGCAGCTGGTCAAAGCGCCAAAGCAGTTTGATGTAATGGTAACCAGTAATTTGTTTGGCGATGTGTTGAGCGATTGTGCGGCGATGCTGACAGGCTCAATCGGGATGCTACCATCGGCATCACTTAATAAAGACGGCTTTGGTATGTATGAACCAATTCATGGCAGTGCGCCTGATATTGCAGGCAAAGATATTGCCAACCCATTGGCGACTATTCTTTCCGTTGCGTTGATGTTGCGTTATTCGCTTAATCAAGCAGATTTGGCAGATAAGATTGAGACGGCAGTAAACACCGTGCTGGATAAAGGCTATCGGACACAAGATATTGCAGCACAGGGCGATAGCGTTGTCGGCACCAGCAAAATGGGCGATTTAGTGGTGGAGGCGTTGGTATGAAAATCGTGGTTTATTCTACCAATACTTGTCCGATTTGCGTCAAGACTAAGACATTGTTAAATAAATGGAATTTGCCTTTTGAGCAAAAAATGATTGATGAGGATCGTGCGTTGATGGCAGAGTTTTCAAAGATTACTAACGGTGCTAGAATGGTGCCACAGATTATTATTGACGATAAACATATCGGCGGCTTTAGTAACTTAACCGAGTTGCATATGGATGGTTTTTTCGATACATAGAGATAAAAAAACCTTATATACTGCAAAAATTTCCAGCTATTTCTTTTTATTGCCAATATGAAAAAGGACAGTATCAATTAAATAAAGCTTTCTAATTTTTTTTTGCTTTGTTATTATATGAGACCTTTGCATAAATAGGGATGATTAGCAAAATTCAATTTTTGCCAGACTGGTGATTTTATTAAACCTTGTCCTAGCAGGGCTAAGGCTGGGTTTAAAAAATCGCCAAGCGGGTGAAAAGTGGATTTTTGATGATTATTCATATTTATGCAAAGGTCTCTATATGAGACTTTTGCATAAACCATGATGAAGTTTAAGTAAGCCAAAAGTACGCTCAACAAGATAGCGAATGGATGAGCGTTGTTTGTTGTCTTGTTTTCTTAAAGGAGGCCACTGCATTAATCCATTACAACTTAGGGAATATAAAAAAATAGTGCATTTTTATCCAAAAATGAGGAGAATAGCCAGTTATTTGCCATCCTACAAGGATTGCTGTATAGTTTTTGGGTAAAAAGGTGCTATTTTATGTGTTTTATAAGTTGTAATAGATTAATGCAGTGGTCTCAATTTGACAAAAATTGAATTCTACTAATCATCCATATTTATGCAAAGGTCTCATAATCACATTTTTTTAAAAGAATTTGACTTTTTTTTAAAAGTTTGACTTATGCAAAATTCTTACTATATAATGTAACAAAACTTTTTAAGATCAAGGATAAATTAAGACATGAAAGCACTAATAAGAAATATCTGTACAACTTACAACAATACCATCAACCTAATTACCCATATTTCGAAAGGACACTTTAGTGTACTAAACAAACTCAAGCACTTCTTAGCCTTTAGCGCTTTAACCCTATCCCTTAATGTTACCTCTGCTGGCGATGTTAATCAGTTTAATAAACAAGCCTACCTAGACCTTAATACCGAATACAACGAA
>NZ_FXLV01000042.1 GCF_900180345.1 Bathymodiolus heckerae thiotrophic gill symbiont | reverse complement strand
AAGCAAAATCTTATAAAGATTTTGCTTGCGATTATTGAATCTAAATTCACATTCTTTCAAGTGTAAATTAAACATATTTTTATTCATTCCTTTAAATTTTACCAGCCTTGTTTCTGGTCATTTTGGACTCCTAAATTGTTGTAATTTGGTGTCCAGTTTATTAGGGGAACTTCAGGCTACTTTAAATAGTATAATTTCCATTTTTTATCACAAAACCTCTATGCCACACATACCTAGAGGATAAACCCAAGGCGAAATTTATCACCTCATTAACAGAGGCAATATGTGTATGCAAGTTTTTGATGACGAAGATGATTATGAATATTTCTTAACTTTGTTAAAGACAGAACTTGAAAAAGAAAACATAGAACTACATGCCTACCTAATCATTTTCATTTATTGATAGTGCCACGAGGTGAGAACAATCTTAGTAAATTTATGCAATAGGTAATGACATCTTATGTGCGTTACTATCACAAAAAAAATAAAACTTCAGGGCAGATTTGGCAAGGCAGATTTAAAAGCTTTATGGTTGAGCAAGAGAGTAATTTACTTTACAAACTGGTTGCTGATAATTCTCTCGGCGTTTTGCCCTTGGTTGTACATGGTCTTAAGGACAAAAAAACTGCTTAAAAACAACACGCTTGATAATAAGATGACGGCTTTCTTCATTGGCTTAATAATTGGTTTATTGTGATAGTAGTTCAACAGCCCTTAAATCTTTGGCTAATTGGTCTAAGGAGACATTGATGAGTTTAAATGCCCCTTCTGCACCGTATAATTTGGCAATTTGTAAGGCTTCGTTGATGACGACTTTGTAAGGCACTTCAATGCTGTTTTGCAGTTCGTAAGTGCCTAAATAAAGCACGGCGTGCTCCACAGATCCTAATTCATCGGTATCTCGACTGATGGTGGGGGCAATGAGTGTGTCTAATGCCTCACGATTTTTTAAGATATTGATAAACAAATTAGAAAAAAAAGCTTTTGAGATTTTTCCAGATTTTTGGTTGAGGAATTGTTGTTCGATTTTCAACACCTCACCACCTGATACCAAATATTGATACAGTGCTTGCACAACTCGCTCTCTGGAGCGTTGTTTGGGGGTTGTGAATGCCATTATTTAGCCTGATCGAGTAAATACAACATTTCAATCATTGCCATGGTTGCCTCGACACCCTTGTTGCCTTTATAACCGCCTGCCCTGCCGATAGTTTGCTCCATGTTGCTAGTGGTCAGCACGCCAAAAGCAGTGGGGGTCTCATATTGATAAGACACATCAGCCACGCCTCGTGCGCATTCGCTGCAAACAAAGTCAAAATGCGGGGTTTCGCCATTAATAACAGCGCCTAAAGTAACAATACCATCGTAACTTTTGCTTTTTGCTAGTTTTTTAGCCATTAATGGGATTTCAAACGCACCAGGTACATAAAAAACATCGACATCCTTCTCATTAATGCCATATTTTTCTAAAGTTCCTTGTGCGCCAGTCAGTAATTTATCACCAATGTCTTGGTAAAAATAACCGACGATAAGAGCGACTTTTTTGTCTTTTAAAAAGCCTGTATTGGTATTTTTGTTAAATTTAAAATTCATAATATTTTTAATTTGTAATATATTCGATGACTTCTAAGCCAAAGCCCTTCAAAGCATTTAGCTTTCTCGGACTACCTAAAATACGCATTTTTCCCACACCTAAATCAGACAAGATTTGTGCGCCTACGCCATAAGTTTTGATATCGTTGCCACCCTCATGTGTACGGATAAGCAAGAATACGCCACTGTCCTTGTTGCTAATATGCGCCAAAGCATCATTCACACCTAGTGAACTGCTGGTTTCTTGCAAAATATCGGTAAATACATTTTCCATGTGTACACGCACGCAGACTGGGGTGTCTTTGTCAATATCGCCTTTAACTAAAGCAGTGTGCGTT
Source organism: Bathymodiolus heckerae thiotrophic gill symbiont (assembly GCF_900180345.1). Classification (GTDB taxonomy): domain Bacteria; phylum Pseudomonadota; class Gammaproteobacteria; order PS1; family Pseudothioglobaceae; genus Thiodubiliella. Next base: position 11,106 of record NZ_FXLV01000042.1, on the reverse strand, counting down.
TGTCGATGAATACTGTCTAAAAATGACACCAGCGTAAAATCGCCGTATTTGGTGCTAAATGGGCGTTCGTCAATGCGTTCAATGGTTTTTTCATTTCCCACACGATAAGAAATCAAATCCTCAATCGTGCCCCATTTAATATTGTGTTTTTGAGCAAAAATTTCCAAATCATCACGCCGTGCCATTGAACCATCGTCGTTCAAGATTTCAACAATAACAGATGCTGGCTCTAGCCCAGCGAGGCGGGCTAAATCACAGCCTGCCTCAGTATGACCTGGGCGGATTAGCACACCACCTGGCTGCGCCATCAGTGGGAAAATATGCCCCGGTTGCACAATATCACTAGGTTTAGCGTTTGGTGCTACAGCATCTAACACGGTTTTGGCTCTATCTGCGGCAGAAATACCAGTGGTTACGCCTTTCACTGCCTCGATTGAAACGGTGAAATTAGTGCCGTTAGCATCGTTGTTTTGTGCCACCATCAGTGGCAAATTTAACTGCTTACAGCGCTCTTGAGTTAGCGTTAGGCAAATCAAACCTCTGCCGTGCGTCGCCATAAAATTAATATCTTCTTTGGTAACAGTGGCAGCAGGCACGATTAAATCGCCTTCATTTTCACGGTCTTCGTCATCTAGCAGGATAATCATTTTACCTTGCTTGTAATCTTTTAATATCGCTTCAATACTGGCTTTAGTCTTCATTTTTATTACTCATTAATTGTTCGAGATGGCGGGCAATAATATCCACTTCTAAATTTACCTTGTCGCCTATATTTAACTGTCCTATCGTAGTTGTTATTAAAGTGTGAGGCACAATGTTAATGTCAAAAACAGCGGAATTGATACTGTTTACTGTCAAACTAACACCATTCACAGCAATCGAACCTTTTCTAGCGATGTATTTTACCAAAGACTGCGGCACGCTGATTTTAAAACACATTGATTCACCTTCTTTGATTTTATCAACAACTTCACCCTGAGCATCCACATGTCCGCTGACCAAATGCCCGTCAATGCCTTGATTTAGCCTTAAGGCTTTTTCAAGATTAATGTTATCACCCACCGATAAAGCGCCCAAAATGGAGCAATCAAGTGTTTCTTGAGACACATCAGCTGTAAAGCTGTCGCCATCAATCTTAATAGCTGTTAAACACACGCCATTTACCGCAATGCTATCACCAATTACTACGCTAGAAAAATCTAACTTGCTGGACAAAAAACCAAACACTGCACCTTTATCGTACAGGGTTTTGTTTTTCACTTGACCGATAGCCTGAGTAATGCCTGTAAACATAAAAGAAGAGTGATATTGTTATAAATATAAGTGCGTTGATTTTACGCTATTTGTTTTCAAGACAATAACAAAAACTGGCACCGAGTAGCACAATTATCCATGCCAAATAAATCCACAGCATTGTTAATATCAAAATGGACAATGTGCCGTATATCAGCTCATAAATAGGGAAATATTGTATGTAAACAAACAAGGTGTATTTAATCACCTCCAAACCTACTGTTGCGACCACACCAGCCTTGATCGCATTAATAAATCGAATTTTTTTCAGTGGCGTTGCATAATACAAAATCGCAAACCCTAAACTCGACAAAATGAATGCCGCTAAAAGTGGCGTGTAGGATGCCATTGCCGATGCGTTAAAAAATTTCAACGCCACCACCAAAGAACTCACAAACAGCGAAGCACCAACCAAAATCGGCCCAACAAACAGCACAAACACATAAGACACCAAGCTCTGTATCCAATGGCGGCGATGTTTGTCATGCCAAATAAGGTTAATCCGTTTGTCAATTTCGGACAATAAAAGCACGACTGTAATCAATAAAAACGCAAAAGTAAAGCCTTTTAACGCCTGCGCATGGGCAATAAATTGCTGCATATAGTTTTTTGCCATATCGTAATTTTGAGGCAAAAGTTGAGTGAATAAAAATTGCTCTAAATACTGTTGAAACTCAGAAAAATAAGGCGACAGCGAAAACACACTTAACCCCACTGCCAAACCCGGTACAATCGAAAACAAAGTAGAAAACGACAATATTGCCGCAGAATCAAAACCCTGCCGCAAAATAAATCTTTTTAATACCACCCTAATCATTTTAAAATATCTCTTACTTTTGTATTTTTAAATAGTCTTCATAGTTGCCGGAATAATAATTAGCACCCTTTTCTGTCAATTCTACAATTTTAGTGGATAAAGATGAGACAAACTCTCTATCGTGACTGACAAAGATTAATGTACCTTCGTAATTGTCCAATGCCAAATTAAGCGCCTCGATAGATTCCATATCTAAGTGGTTGGTTGGCTCGTCCATGACCAAAACATTGGGGTTTTGTAGTATTAATTTACCAAACAGCATTCTGCCTTGCTCGCCACCAGAAAGCGCTTTAACGCTTTTACCAATATCGTTTTTGCCAAACAACATCTTGCCTAGAACAGAGCGCATATCTTGAATATCTTGACTGGGTTTTTTGAATTGTGCCATCCAATCCAATACACTCATATCTTGCGTAAAATCTTCGCTGTGGTCTTGTGCGTAATAGCCAATATTGACATTTTCGCTCCATTTAATTTTACCGTTATCGGCTTCTAATTCGCCTACCAATGTGCGTAATAGCGTGGTTTTTCCTACGCCATTTTGCCCGATAATAGCCACACGCTGACCGACTTCAAAAATAAAATTAATGTCTGTTAGTACTTGTAATTCATCAAAACTTTTGGACAAACCCTCTACCTCAATAACATTACGGTGCAATGCCTTATCTTGCCTGAAACTAATATAAGGACTGACTCGTGATGATGGGCGCATATCATCTAAAACAATCTTATCCAGTTGCTTAAGACGAGAAGTAGCTTGCTTGGATTTGGAAGCATTGGCTGAAAAACGCGAAACAAAATGCTTAAGTTCCTTCATTTTTGCCTCTTTTTTGGCATTGTCAGACTGCATTTTTTCTTGAATAGCAGTAGCAGCAATCATAAAACTGTCATAATTACCAGGAAAAGTCTTTAACGCCCCGTAATCCAAATCCGACATATGCGTACAAACTCCATTTAAAAAGTGCCTATCGTGCGAGATGATAACCATAGTCGCCTTACGCTCTTTGAGCACCCCTTCCAACCAACGAATTGAGTTAATATCCAAGTTGTTGGTAGGCTCGTCTAATAATAAAATTTCAGGATCGGAGAATAAAGCCTGCGCCAGCAACACACGAAGCTTCCAGCCTGGGGCAATTTCGCTCATCAGTCCATAATGTTGGCTTTCAGGGATATCCAGACCTAGAAGCAACTCACTGGCAGAAGACTCTGCCATATAGCCATCCATCTCTGCAAACTCCATCTCTAGTTCTGCCACTTTAGTGCCATCCTCCTCGCTCATTTCTGGTAAGGCATAAATACGCTCTCTTTCTTGTTTGACTTTCCACAACTCACTATGCCCCATAATCACAGTATCAACCACACGAAAATCTTCAAAAGCAAACTGATCTTGGTGCAAAACACCTAAACGCTCACCATCGCTAATACCTACTGTGCCATGCGTTGGTGTGAGTTCACCTGTTAAAATCTTCATAAAAGTTGACTTACCGCAACCATTCGCACCAATCAAGCCATAGCGGTTACCATCAGAAAATTTGATAGAAATATTTTCAAACAAGGGTTTTTCACCAAACTGCATGGTGATATTGGCAGTAGAAATCATACAAATTTACCTAATAAATAAAACGCAACATTATCCCATACTAAGCGGATAAAATATGAAAACTATGTTTGACAAAACTGAACAATTCCCCGATAAAAAACTGCTACTTATTATTTTAGCGCTATTGGCGTTTGGCTGGATAATGTCGTCGTCTGCCTCGGTTGGGCATTTTGGCGATTTTAGCAAGACCATCAAGCAAGGTGGCTTTATTTTAGTTGGTATTTCTATTGGATTTTTTGTCTTAAAATTACCACTCCATTTGTTTAAGAAATACGCTGATTATGCGTTTGTGCTTACGCTTATTTTGCTTGCCATCGTTTTGTTGCCAGATCCGATTGGTCGTACGGTTAATGGCTCAAGACGGTGGATTAATTTAGTGTATTTTGGGTTTCAACCCTCCGAAATGATGAAATTGGTGATGATTTTATTTATGGCAAAATTTTTGGTTACACAAGAAAAAGAAGTAGCCAGTTCATGGATTGGCCTTGTTAAAGCAGCAATCATTGTTGGCTTGGCTGGCTTGCTTATTATGCTCGAAACTGACCTCGGTGCTACTGTTATTATTACTGCCACTGCACTCATTATGCTGTTTCTAGCAGGCTCTTATATCAAGCAACTGTTCATTATTGGTAGCGGACTGTTAACGCTTGTTGGTGTTTATGTTTACTTCGACCCAGTCAGGCTATACAGGCTAATGTCATTTTGGACCAATGATTTATGGGGTGAAAATGGTGTCCTGCAAACCAGACAAGCACTAATTGGCATTGCTAGAGGCGATTGGACTGGTGTAGGATTAGGTGCTGGCATTCAAAAATATTCAAGATTACCAGAGCCGCACACCGATATGATTTTTGCTATTACTGGCGAAGAACTTGGTATTATGGGAATGTTGTTTATTTTATTTGCCTTTGTTTATGCCTTAAATAGAGGCTTTAATATAGCCGCCCAAGCACTAACAGATGGGAGAAAATACAGTTATTATGTCGCCTACGGCATTTGCACTTGGTTTGCACTACAAATTAGTGTCAACATCGCTATGAATATCGGTCTATTTCCTATTAAAGGTTATACTTTGCCGCTAATTAGTTATGGTGGTAGTAGTATGATTTTTTCCATTATTGCACTGGCACTACTACTCAGAATTGACATGGAAAATAAAACAAATTACAAAAAACGCAAACATTATGTCTAAAACTATCCTCATTATGGCAGGTGGCACTGGCGGACACATATTCCCCGCCCTAGCAATCGCCAAAGAACTTAAAGCTCATTCGATTAATATTGAATGGCTTGGCTCAAAACATGGTATGGAAAACACCCTAATACCAAAACACAACCTAAAGCTTCACAGCGTTAATGCCGTGGGTTTGCGTGGAAAAAGCCCGCTCACACTTATCAAAGCACCTTTCCTATTGTCATTTGCTTTGTTGCAAACTTTAGGTGTATTTATGAGGGTTAAGCCTGATGTTGTACTTGGTATGGGCGGTTTTTCCTCAGGCATTGGTGGCGTGGTTGCTTGGATTTTGCGCATTCCTTTGGTTATTCACGAGCAAAATTCAATCCCCGGCACCACCAACAAAAGTCTCGCAAAAATTGCCACTCAGATTTTTCAAGCCTTTGATGGTGCATTTAGCAATGCAATAACGACTGGCAACCCTGTATTGTTTAACCCTAAAAAAAATAACAACGGTCATAAAAAACTTAATCTGTTGATTGTTGGCGGCAGTTTAGGCGCCAAACCTATTAACGATATTACTACCCACTTGGCTATTGATATTAATATTTGGCATCAAACTGGCAAACAACACCTAGACACTGTTAAGGCGCAATATAAAAATAAAAATGCAAAAATAACCGCCTTTATTGACGATATGGCAGATGCTTACGCATGGGCAGATGTGGTTTTGTGCCGTGCTGGGGCAATGACAGTATCAGAATTAATGCTCTCAGCCAAGCCCAGTATTCTGATTCCTTTGCCTCATGCGATTGACAACCATCAATTCTATAACGCCAAAATTTTAGCTGATAATAATGCTGGTATCTTGATTAAACAAGAAGATTTAAGCCTTGAGTTATTAACCTCAACGCTGGCAATGCTTGATGATGAAAAACTCAAAAATATGGGTAAAAACGCAGTAAAACTCGTTAAACCTAATGCAGCAAAGGTAATTAGTGAGTATTTAATGGCTGTCGATTAATACCCAGTTTTTCAAATAACATTTGGTCAGTATCGGTATCTGGATTATCGGTTGTCAGTAGTTGTTCGCCATAAAAAATAGAGTTAGCGCCTGCAAAAAAGCACAAGGCTTGCATTGCCTCACCCATCTCAGTGCGCCCTGCTGATAAACGCACCACTGATTTCGGCATCATAATGCGTGCCACTGCAATGGTGCGTACAAATTCACTTTCCGTTGGTGGCTCAATCGCCTCAAATGGCGTACCAGGAATTGGCACCAAAAGATTAAGTGGTACGCTGTCAGGGTGTTGCGCCAAATTCGCCAAAGAGCGCAGCATAGAAGCACGGTCAGTCTGCCCCTCGCCCAAGCCCAAAATACCACCACTACAAACATGGATATCAGCATTTTGCACAGATTCCAAGGTATCTAGTCTGTCTTGAAAACTGCGTGTGGTAATCACATTTGAGTAGTTTTCTTCTGAAGTGTCAATATTATGATTGTAATAGTCCAGTCCTGCCTCTTTTAAGGCAAATGCTTGTTGTTGCGAGAGCATTCCCAAAGTTACACAAGTCTCCATGCCCATGGCTTTCACACCTTGAATCATGGGGATAACCTTGTCTAAACTTTTATCGGTAGGATTACGCCAAGCAGCGCCCATACAAAAGCGTGTTGCACCTTTGTCTTTAGCCTCTTGGGCTTGTTTAAGCACCGCATCAACCTCCATTAACTTCTCACGCTCAAGCCCAGTGTCATATTTGGAACTTTGAGAGCAATAAGAGCAATCCTCTGGGCAAGCGCCTGTTTTGATATTAAGCAGAGAACTTACTTGCACATAATTAGGATCGAAATTATCCCTGTGAATAGTATGTGATTTGAATAATAAATCGTTAAATGGCATGCTAAATAAGTTTTCAACTTCATCTAGTCGCCAGTCGTGTCTTAATTGTGTCATATCTTTTTAGCTCAATGTTTTTTTGATTATTTCAAAACCCTTGCATAAATAGGAATAATTATTCCTATTTATGCAAGGGTTTTAATTTATAAAGTATATTAAAAAAAACCGTGCATTTGCACAGCTTTTTTAAAAAAATAAATATTAAAGCTCCTTCCTAAGACTAAAGGCACCCCTTACTTCTCCAAGAGAGTAGCCTGTAGCTTTATCATTTGGATATGCTTTTTCTATTTCAGTTAATACTTTGGTGTTAATGCTTTTACCATGACAAGCCAAACAAACTTTCTGTGTTCCTTGTGCTTTTATAAATCGAAATTCACCATTAACCACTTCAGAAAATGCCATCTTAGCAATATTTTCACCCTTAACAGCGCGCTTGTTAAAATCGTGCAAGGCCTTGGCTTCCCAAGCATCAGGCACGGCATTAGGGTTGCGGTTTTTAAGACTTATGCGTCTAACGCTCCAATCGCTGTCTTTATTGGCATTTTTCCCAATAATAGGCGCCTGTACCGAACAAAATTTAAGTGCATGCACGAAACCTCCAGATTTAATTGCAGCTTTGAGTTGTGGCTTTAATACACTAGCAACAGATTTAATCTTAGCAACTGCCTCTTTTTTTAGAACTTTAGTGCGCTGCTCATCAATCGTCACTTCTTGCATACAAGAAGTAAGTAAAAACGGCACAATTAACAATGTTTTTTTTATCATTTTTTTTCCTTATACTGAGTAATACATGTCAAATTCTACTGGATGAGGAGAGGCGCGCAACGCGGTTACTTCCTGCATTTTTAATTCAATAAATGAATCAATTACATTGTCAGTAAACACACCACCTTGCTTTAAGAACTCACGATCCGCATTAAGCGCTTCAAGTGCCTGGTCTAATGTCCCGCAAACTTTAGGAATCTTTGCTTTTTCAGTATCAGATAATTCATACAAATCCTCGTCACCTGGTTGACCTGGGTCGATTTTGTTTTTAATACCATCAAGGCCTGCCATTAACATTGCTGCAAAAGCTAAATAAGGATTGGCTGTTGGATCTGGAAAACGCACTTCAATACGGCGACCTTTTGGGTTAGACACAAAAGGAATACGGATTGCAGCAGAGCGGTTTTTAGCCGAATAGGCCAACATTTCTGGTGCTTCAAAGCCTGGTACTAAGCGCTTATATGAGTTGGTTGAAGAGTTAGTGAATGCATTTAATGCTCTAGCGTGCTTAATAATACCACCAATATAATACAATGCCATTTGGCTTAATTGACCATACTCATCGCCATCAAATAAGTTTTTTCCGTCTTTGGAGATTGATTGGTGAACATGCATACCATTGCCATTATCTACCGCAATTGGCTTCGGCATAAAAGTGGCTGTTTTGCCATATAAATGCGCCACATTATGGATGCAATATTTAAGAATTTGCGTTTCATCTGCTTTTTTTACCAGTGTGTTATACAAAGCACCGATTTCACACTGTCCAGCAGTACCCACTTCGTGATGATGAACTTCAGTCGTAACACCCATTTCTTCGATTGCTAAACACATTTCTGCACGCAAATCATGTAATGAATCTACTGGTGGAACTGGAAAATAACCGCCTTTAATTCTAGGGCGATGTCCTTTATTTCCTCCTTCAAAATCAGAACCCGACTCCCAGTCTGCTTCTTCAGAATGAATTTCATAAAATGCCTTGCCTAAACCAAAGCCCGTATCCCATTTGACACTGTCAAAAATAAAAAACTCTGGCTCGTTACCAAAATAGGCAGTATCGCCAATACCAGTTTTATTTAAGTAGTCTTCCGCTCTTTTAGCAATAGAACGAGGGTCTTTTTCATAACCTTTCATATCATTTGATTCAATAATATCACAAGTAATATTTAAGGTTGATTCCTGAGTAAATGGGTCTAAAACTGCCGTTACTGTGTCAGGTTTCATAATCATATCAGATTCGTTAATTGGCTTCCAGCCAGCGATTGAAGAGCCGTCAAACATTTGTCCTTCTTCTAATTTTTCAGCATTAATGGTGTGTGCTGGTACGCTGACATGCTGCTCTTTGCCAATAGTATCAGTAAAACGAAAATCGATAAATTTAACATCGTTTTCTTCAATCATCTTCATTACATCTTTTGCAGACATATTTTTCTCCTTTTGTTTATATAAGAGACCTTTACAAGGCCTATGAGTTTTTAATTACTGACAAACATCGCCAAACAGCCTGCACCTTTACAGACAAAATTCTTTTTTAAGTTTAAAAAAACAGCCACTAATTCTACCCTATTTTTTTCACCAATAGAATAATCTCATCGTGTTTTTCGTCATAAGCAAGCACTTTGTGTTCATGAACCTTGCGCTAAGCGGGTATATCGTGTAGCACGCTTGGGTTAGTGGCAGTAGCTTGAATGGTGTCGCCTGCTTCTATTTTTTCAATTGCTTCTCCTAATCGGATGACTGGCATGGGGCATAATAGTCGCTTGGTGTCTAAATTAATTTTCATCGACCCATGTGGTAATGGCTATATAATTTGGCTTCGAGGCTACCTGCCTTTGGCTAATATTGGTATTCCCAGCGGACTGAGGGGGTAAAGACATTAAAATAGATTCTGCGCGTCCACCTGTTTGTAATCCGAATAGTGTACCACGGTCATAAACTAGGTTAAATTCTACATAGCGTCCGCAGCGATATAATTGAAATTGTCGTTCGTGATCGCTATATTTTAGGTTTTTGCGTTTTTGGACAATTGGCTTGTAGGCTTTAATGTAACTCTACCTGCACTGTTGCAAACAAAATTTTCATTGTTATAAAAAACAATCGCATAGTTCCACCCTATTTTTCCACTAATAGAGACCTTTGCATAAATAGGGATGATTAGCAAAATTCAATTTTTGCCAGATTGGTGATTTTCTTAAACCTTGTCCTAGCAGGGCTAAGGCTGGGTTTAAAAAATCGCCAAGCAGGTGAAAAGTGGATTTTTGATGATTATTCATATTTATGCAAAGGTCTCTAATAGAATAATCTCTTAGACTTTTTTTTGTTATATCTCTTCCCCAATACCTTATGATCGGTCATTAATTAACTGGCGTATTGGGTCATATTCATAACTTACAATGCAACCACTTAAAATTAAATCTATCGCTCTATTTATTACCTTAATTGGCACAATAAACCACTCTCTCGGCGTTATTCTTTGACCCTGACTATCAAATAAATCTATGTTTAAACAAGCATTTGAAAAAAATTTATGTAGTAAGCCTTCTAATTTAATAGCATTTCGGTTATAAATTTGATAGGTGGCTATTATTTTCACATCAGCAAATAAATAGGTTGCTTCGTTTTTAGCGTTCTTAATTCGTTTTTCTACTGGCGTGCTGGAAAAGCCTATTTTATATAAATTCTTGATGTTTGTAATTTTAAGGTCATTTGATTTGGACTGTAAAATATAAATATAGCCTGTTAAAATATCTTCTTCTTTTATGGAATCTGTTTCAACAAATAATTCTTGTGCTTGTGATTCTCCTAGATCGGTAACAATCTGACCATTGTTATATAGAGATTTTCCGAGTGACCTATAAAGCATATTGCTGAATGTTGCATTTTCAAAAATTATTCTTGTGCGTCCATCCTTCCCTCTAAATGTATTTTCTCCTAAATTTTTAAAATCAACCTCTTCAAGATACAACAAAACGCCATCAAGCAAATAAAAACACCCTTCTCTTAAATATTTTCCCACATTTTTAAATGTTTTTATTTTTCGCTTTCCATTTTTAAGTTCTTGATGCACTTTTTGAAATTTTTTCTCATACTTTTTGAATTCTTCTTCTTTTAACGATGTTCTTTGAGCTACTAAATCTGTCTCTGCTCTGTCTTGTGGTTTTGGCGTGTGATTAAATTTAAAAATATCTAAATCTTTATCTAGATTCAATAATCCGACTACATCCTTTTCATTTAAAATATCATCAATATTCGGCTTATTTTTCTTAACATGTCCCAACAAGTTATGCCTATCAAATGGTTTTAAAATTTCCTTTTGCACTTCATCTTTTTTAAAATTTTTTAATTTCGATTGGAGGCTATATTCTGCCATATTCTCAGTATTTGGCTCTCTTTGGTTTTCATCAATAAAGATATTTATCTCTTCAAAAGCATCAATGAGTCTGTCTTCTTCAGATTTAACATTAGAAACTTCCGGTTTGGAATCAAGTAAGCCACGATCATCATCGTTAAAAATATCCTCTAATGTCTTTTTCTTATCCATTTAACGCTCTTTGTCTTT
>NZ_FXLV01000041.1 GCF_900180345.1 Bathymodiolus heckerae thiotrophic gill symbiont | reverse complement strand
CAATTTTTTCCAGATTGGTGATTTTATTAAACCTTGTCCTAGCAGGGCTAAGGCTGGGTTTAAAAAATCGCCAAGCGGGTGAAAAGTGGATTTTTGATGATTATTCATATTTATGCAAAGGTCTCCTTGTATTATTTGCTTGGAAAAAAATAGATTTTTTTTAATTTTAGAGTTTGTTTTTAAGGGGTATGCAGGGGCCTTAAATTTGTTAGGCCATTACACGATAAAAAACCAGATAAACAAGGTGTTTTTTGGTTTTTATAGAAAAATATGGAAAATTTTAAAAAAAATTGTAACAGTTGAAATTAAGATGAGAAATTATGAATTATGTAAAGGCCTCTACTAAAGTTAAAGACTAGGCTGCTGTTTATCTGCTGCAACAGCACGATTAAGCCATTCATCAGCCTCGTCAATATCAACAATATTGCCATTTATATCAAGCATTTCTATGTCGTTATCGTTCCAGCCTTTGATGCCTAATTTAAGTGAGCGTACATTTTCAAAGCCCATTTGCTGCATAGTGTACGCTGCAAGTGCGCTACGATTGCCTGAGCGGCAAACCACTATGATATTTTGATTTCTTGCTCTGGCTAACTCAGGCACGGTGTCATCATAATTCCATGCGCAAGCGCCTTCAAGTGTGCCTCTTGGAACATGAATTGAGCTTTGAATATACATTCTATCAAACTCATCTTGTTCTCTAATATCCAATAAGATTAAACTGGGATTTTGTTCGACTTCCTCTTCTAAATCCCACGGCATTATTTCATCTACGGTTTTAAGTGCTTGTGCTACGAGTTTTTGATAATCGTCCATTTTATTTACAATAACCTTTTTTCGTTACCATCACTGCCACTTCGACCCTTGAAGAAAGGGAGAGTTTTTTTAAAATAGATTTCACATGTAGCTTCACTGTGCCATCGGAAATACCCAACTCTCTGGCAATAACTTTGTTGCTGTGTCCGCTTGATACTTGGCAGGCAACTTCTTTTTCTCGGTTAGTAAGCGTGTCAAAAGAAGGCTCGCTGTCGGTTAATTCGTCTCGCAGGGCTTTTGCTAATATATGAGTCATGTTTTGGGCAACGATAATGGAGCCTGTTTTTACTTGGTTCAACGCATCCACCAATTCATCAGGATCCATGTCTTTTAATAAATAACCTTGTGCGCCGTGCTTTAGACAATCCCGCAAATCCTGCTCCTCAGTGCTGGTAGTCAGCATCACAATTGGGGTTTGTTCGTCGCTTTCTTTGAGTGCTTTTAATACCTCAAGGCCAGACATATCAGGCATACGCAAATCGAGCAATATAATATCTACCAACAAGTTTGGTATTTCTGCCAAGCCTTGTTCGGGTGAGGCTGCTGCTTTGGCGCTGATTTTTCTAGATTCTAATAAGGAAACAAGCCCGTTGCGGAATAAGGCATGATCATCAATAATATAAACCTTCATGCGTTCTCTCCAAAAGTAACTATCACTCTCGTGCCTTCGTCGGCTTCAGATTCGATCTCAATATGAGCACCGATTCTAGTGGCGCGTTCTTTCATAATATTCATGCCGATATTATTCCCCATTACTTCGGCATCAAGCTGGTCTTTTTTGAAACCAATGCCATCGTCTTCAATTAGCAATTGACAATGTGGCTTAGCAGAGAATAGAATTCGTACATTGCGTGCTTTGGCGTGTTTACGAATATTAGATAAAGCTTCTTGGGTAATACGCATAATCTGCATTTCTGTTTCTGCTGTAAGGTCGAATTTTCCCTCTACTTGTAAATAAGTCGCAATGCCTTCTTCTGTTTTAAAACGACTGACCAAGTTTTCTAGCGATACTTCAATGCCACTAGGGTCTAACGGCACACGGAAATTACACATTAACGCCCTAAGTTCTTGGTTGGCTTGGGTAATATTTGACTGCAAACTGGCAACTTTTTCACTGGCATCTTTTTTATCACCTTGCTTTAACATATCGTCTAATACCGTTACTTGCAGTTTTAAACTGTAAATGGTTTGCGCTAAAGAGTCGTGGATTTCTTGCGATAAAAACAGCCCTTCTTGCGACAGCTCTAGGCGTTTAGTCTCTTCATCAAGTCTGGCTTTATCAAGTGCGATAGCTATATTTTCAGCCATTGATTCGAGTAATGCCCGTTCGTCAAAAGCAAGCGATGGCTCACTGTCAAAAAATAAATTAAACACGCCTAGGGTTTTTCCGTGGTATTTCAATGGCACAAAAATCGTGCCGACATTCGCCTTGGTTGCAGATTTTTTGCCCACACATTTGCGACAAGTGTGCACACTAAACTGCACAAAAGTGTCTTGTGCCATTGCCACTTCACCACAAAAACACTCGCCACTAGGCACATTAAGCACTTGCTCTTTATCGTCAATCACTCCGTATTGTGCAACTAAATACAATGTCCCATCATAGGTTAAACGCCGTGCCACACCAGAAGAAGCAGAGGTCATCTGCACAAATACATCTAAAAAATACTCAAACAATTCTGTGCTGGAGTGCATTGAGTTGAGTTTTGATGAAACACTATAAAGCGTCTCTAATGAGGCAGTTTTTTTGCTCAAGCGCTGAACCTGCTTTTCCAAAATATCCTCCATATCGTCATATAGGTATTGGTTTTCATCAATAAGATGATTAATGGCCATAGCCACAGGCTGAAAAGTGGTTTTTTGCTTATCGCCTAGGCGCGCACTTTGGTCAATGTTATATTCATTCACCCATTGCTGTAAATCACTAAATGGCGATAGAAAATCTTTACGAATGGATAAATATAAGCCCAAATATACCAACAATATCAATAACACAAGTGCTATATCGGTAATATCAGGCGATTGATAAACCAAAACCAACTCACGCCACAATAACGGCGACAAAACAACCATTATTAAAAAGTAAAAATAAAATTTAGTTTTAATTTTCATAATTTATCAAAAATGGGGAAGCCTTGTCTTTCTCATTTACCAATACAAAAAGAGGAAAAAATCTCACCCAACAAATCATCAGAGGAGAATTCACCTGTGATACTACCTAAATCTTGAGCAGCGTGGTATAAATCTTGAGCCAGCAACTCGCTGGCATTATTATCAAGTTGCACCAAAGCGTTACGCACGGACGCCAATGCAGACTCTAAGGCAACAATATGACGCTTGCGTGCTAACAAAACGCCTTCGCCAGTATGGTTTAAACCAGCAATCTCTGAGAGTTTTTGTTTTAGCAAATCAATGCCCTTTGACTGTTTGGCACAGATTGACAATTGGGTATAACGCCCAACATCTGCCACGCCCACAGCGTCATTGGTTAAATCCACCTTATTTTTAATCAATAATATTGGCTTGTGATCAAGCCCATCTGCCAAAATCGATAAATCTGGCGTTTTGTCTTGTGCGTCAAATACCAATAACACCACATCGGCACGCTCAATCTCGTCATACGCTCTTTTAATGCCTTCTTGTTCTACTTTATCCTCACTTGCCCGCAACCCCGCCGTATCAATAATATTGAGTGGCATGCCATTAATATGTATGGTTTCTTTCAATACATCACGGGTAGTGCCTGCAATATCGGTTACAATCGCACTCGGCACTTGCGTTAATGCGTTAAGTAAAGAAGACTTGCCGGCATTCGGCTTACCCGCAATCACAACATTTAGCCCCTCTCTTAAAATCACACCCTGCTCGGCAGCGCTTAAAATATCTTGAATATCGGTTTCAATTTGCTCAATCTTTTTCTTCACTTCGCCTGAGGCTAAAAAATCAATCTCTTCATCAGAAAAATCAATCGTTGCCTCCACAAAAACCCTTAATTCAATCAATGCCTGCGTTAAGGTGTTCACTTGTTCAGAAAACTCGCCCGACAAAGACCTTAGCGCACAGCGAGCTGATTGCTGCGAACTGGCATCAATAATATCTGCCACTGCCTCCGCCTGCACCAAATCCATTTTTCCATTCAGAAAAGCCCGCTTGGAAAACTCGCCCGGATCAGCAGCAGCCGCACCCAATGACATAGTAGCCTCTAGCAACAAACGCATCACCACAATACCCCCATGCCCTTGCAACTCTAAAACATCTTCACCTGTAAATGAATGTGGCGCTGGAAAAAACAACGCCACGCCTTTGTCAATCTCGCTGCCATCTTGGTGAAAAAATGAACCATAATGTGCATAACGCGCTTTAGGAACATGCCCCAGCATTTTTTCTGCAATTTCGCCTACAAGCACGCCCGATACCCGTACAACGCCGATACCGCCTTGCCCTAAAGCACTTGCCAATGCACAGATTGTGGTTGCGTTATTCATCAAAAAACCGATAGTTTTATTAGCCCGTATTTTATCAGCGAAAGACTCATTCCGCTACCAACAAAAAACCCAGCAATAAAGCCAGGTTTTTTCCGTCAAGGTTCAACCTTGACAAGAAGGCGACTGATCAAGGCTTGCCTGTGTGGTTGGATAATGGTTAGGGGTTAAAATAATGGGCTAAATAGTCATCAAAACTCATATTATCCGCCTGTTCTATCTCGAATTGCTGTTCGCAAGATTTTTTGGTTTGTTGGTCTAGGTAATCAAAGTGTGCTAGGTCAATTTCCTTAGCGAGAAAATCTTTTTGGTGTTGTTTCGCTAACGAACTGGTGTAACTAAAAAATCCTTGGTTTTGGCTTCTCATCTCATTGAGTGCAATCACAGATGGTGTGAGTTCGGTGTGTGTAATGCGTTTGCTTATTTGTCTAACCGCCGTCTGATAATCTTGCCCCAATAATCCAGCACACAAGTGGATTTTATCCATGCTCGTTTTACCCAGTGCTTGCAGTAAAATACTTTGCCCTTGGTGCATTAAGACCAAATTGGGCTGGCGACCCTGATGTGCTACGAGCTGGTTATTACTGTCAATTTCGACTTGTTCCCGACTTGAAATAATAGGGGAATCTTCCAACAAACAAAACAGCAAAAATGCCTCTAAAAATAACACCTGTGTTTTATCAATGCCCAAAGGTAAGTTTGGATTAATATCCAATGAGCGTAATTCAATATAAGCAATACCGTTATCATACAAGGCATCCAAAGGCTTTTTTCCTGAGGCAGTATCTGGCTTAGGGCGCACAGAGGCATAATATTCATTTTCAATTTGCAGAATATTGGTGTTCAGTTGCTGATATCGCCCCTGTTTTTTCAGCCCAATGTTCTCATATTCATCACACGAAGTTTGCATACCAGATTTCAAACTGTGAATATAATGCCTCAAAGAATTATAATTCGCCTTTACCCCTGCCTCATCTTCACGCAGATTTTGATAGCCAATGTCTCCCATTCGCAGCGAAGTGGCATACGGCTCGTATAAAGTAGAGGTATTAAATTCAACCAAGGAATGCTGGTGATAGCCCTTTAAAAACGACTTACAAACAGCACTTGATGCGCCAAATAAATAAGGTATGAGCCAGCCGTAACGCACCACATTACGAGTGAGTGCCATATAATTTTGGTCAGTAAAATCTCTCAATGTTTCATTTGATGCTTTTAATAGGTGGTATTGCTTAAAAAAATCCGCTGAAAAAGAATAATTAAAATGAATACCCGCAATGGTTTGCATAACGCTGCCATAGCGATTAGCAAGTCCGTGTCGATAAACGGTCTTCATCATCCCTTGATTACTGGCACCATATTGAGCAATTGGGATATAAGTCTCGCCACGAATCACACACGGCATAGAAGTCGGCCAAAAATTTTGATCCTTAGGCAAATGATGATATAAATATTGCTGAGTTTTGGACAAAAACGCCAGCATCTCCTCAGCGTTATGCACAGGTGGTGTAACTAGCTCAATCAACGATTCGGAAAAATCTGTGGTAATATTTGGATGCGTCAATGCACAACCAAACGCCTTTGGATGTGGTGCCTGGGAGATACCGCCCTTTCTTGACACCCGCAAGCCTTCTTTTTCCAAACCCATTAAATTGTCCTTTAACAATACGCTGTAAGGTTTTAATTGTTGAATTTTTTCCGTTAAGTTCAAGGGCTTACCCAATGATAAAATGACGCTATTTTACCTTTACTACGCAAATGAAAACAATCAAGGCAGTGGTCGGCGTTTTACGCAACAAAAACCAAGAAATACTCATTGCACAACGCCAAAAAACACAATTTATGGGTGGATTTTGGGAGCTTCCTGGTGGCAAAATTGAAAACAACGAATCGCCAGAGCAGGCCATCAGCAGAGAGCTTAAGGAAGAGTTGGGCATTCAAGTTACGCATCTAAACCTACACCAAACTATGGCACATCAATATAATGATAGAGCCGTCGAATTGAGTATTTACAACATCGAACAATACCAAAATACGCCATCAGGGGTTGAAGGTCAGGCGATTTCTTGGGTGAAGATTGATGCACTCAATAACTACAAACTGCTGCCAACGATGAAAGCCTTTATTAACTCAATCACCTTGCCCAATAAATACTGGATTACCCCATCAAGCAATCACCAAAGCGACGAATGGATGGAAAAATTTAACCAAAAACTTGCCTCAGATATCACACTCATTCAGCTGCGAAGCAAGGTGGCGTTAGATAGTGTGTTTATTGCTGAGCTTTACAATCAGTGTAGGCAAAGAAACATCAAACTGCTGCTTAATACTGTCAACAAATCATTTAATGAGACTTATTGCGACGGCTGGCACCTTACCACCTATGAAATGCTGACATTAAACAAAAGACCCTGCACCGAAGACAAATTACTCGGCGTATCCACACACGACTTAGATGAAGCACTCAAAGCCCAACAGATAGGCGTTGATTTTGTCGTCATCTCCCCCGTCCAAGCCACCCAAACCCACCCAAACACCACGCCACTCGGCTGGGACAGTGCCATTGATGTAGCAGATAAACTCAATATCCCTGTGTACTTTTTAGGCGGTATGGGCGCAAAAGATTTAGCCAAAACTCTAGAATTAGGCGCACAAGGCATTGCAGGGGTTAGTGCTTTTTAAAGGACATCTCTTCAGAATTTAGCTCTGGACAAGGTCAATACATCGCAGGTTTTTGCGCCTGCTTTAATGACGGTTTTTGCTAATTCGTTGAGGCTTGCACCTGTGGTCATTACATCATCAACCAATAAAACCCGTTGATACGATATTAAATCGGCATAAAATGCACCTTTGACTTCTTTTTGGCGTTGTTCGGGGTTAAGGCTTTCTAAAGATTGGGTGGCTTTTATGCGTTTAATACTGTGGGTATCAACGATGACTTGTGGTTTTTTCTTAATCACGCTAAGAAGTTCTAGCACTTGGTTAAAACCTCGCTCTCGAATGCGTTGGCAGCTGAGTGGCATGGGAATAATCGCATCATAATCTTGGAGTAATTGGTATTTATCTGCCAACTTATGGGCAAAATAATCGCCGATACAAAGTTGTTGGCTGTATTTAAAAGATTTAATCAGTTGTGCAACCAAATCTTGATAATCGTATAAAGTATAAGCACGATTAAAAACAGGGGAATGGTTTAGACATTGCCCGCAAAAGTCAAGATTACCATTGATGGGATATGCACAAGATTGACAGCGATTTTGTTGATTGGAAAATTCGGCTTCACAAGCCTCGCAGACACAAAACTTTGCCTGCTCCATACACAGAATACAGGATTGTTTGGGGATTAGCCTCTGGTAAAAACCCATGTTAACTCATCAGACATATCGGCTTTAAATTGATAGTTTTCAACCTTAAATGCTTTTAGTGACTCAGGCTCATTGAGCCTATTTTTAATCATATAATTCACCATCAAACCTCTGGCTCGTTTGGCATAAATACCAATAATTTTATAACTGTTATTTTTAAATTCTTTAAAGACAATATTAATGATTTTTGCATTCAAGGCTTTTTTATCAATACCTTTAAAATACTCATTAGAAGCGAGATTAATAATAACTTCAGATTCATCTTCATTCAGAATTTGAGCAATTTGATTGCCCCAAAATTCATATAAATTCTTGCCCTTAGCATTTTCAAGCCGAGTGCCCATTTCCAAACGATAAGGGGCAATTAAATCCAGCGGACGAATCACCCCATACAAGCCCGACAACATCCGCAGCGTATTCTGCGCAAAGTCTAAATCTGCTTTTGACAAACTCGGTGCATCAATACCATTATAAACATCGCCTTTAAAAGCAAGCAAGGCTTGCTTGGCATTTGTAAGTGTAAACGGTGTTTTAAAAGCCTGAAAACGCTCAAAATTTAATGCCGCTAATTTTTCACTAATTGACATTAAGTTGGCAATTTCATCCTGAGTTTTGTCTTTTAAAATATCAATCAGCCCTTGAGATTGTGCCATTTGGCGTGTTTGGGTAAATAAGGCAATGTCGCTAGGATTAAAATCCTGCGTTTTAGAGGGGGAAATAACCGCTAACATTATAAATTATAAGAAAAAGAAAAATATTCTACCTTAATTTTTGATACCAAACACCGATAAAAAGCCTTATGCAAGAGATTCACTATTTCACCCCATAGCTCTACATAAGCACGCCTCTGAATAGGTTGATTTGTGCTGTTTTAATTGTGTTCTTTAGGTTATAATTAGGCGTTTTTTTCGATTTTTATATTGTAGATTTTTGCCCATGAAAAACCCACTATTACACCTACCAAAAACGCACGGCCTTTACCATCCAGACAATGAAAAGGAGAGCTGTGGCGTTGGTTTTATTGCTCATATTAAGGGAAAATCATCGCACGCCATTACTGCAGATGCTTTAGAAATGCTGACAAGAATGGATCATCGTGGTGGTTGCGGTTGTGAGGAAAACACGGGCGATGGTGCTGGTATTTTGACCGATATTCCACATGATTTTTTCATTCAGAAAATTAAATCATTATTTAATGTTGAGGTTAAAAAAGGGGCGTATGCCGTAGGCAATATATTCTTACCACAGGACGACAAACAACGCATCCATTGTATGGATTTATTAGAAAAATCCATTGCCGATGAAGGGCAAACATTGATTGGCTGGAGAGATACGCCAATTGACACTGATAAGGCAAATGTAGGCAATATTGCCAAAAAATCTCAGCCAGTGATTAAGCAGTTAATCATCGCTAAGGCCAATGACATTGGTACACCTGCCTTTGAGCGCATCCTATTTGTGATTAGGAAACACACCTCAAATGCAATTAGAACTGACGAGGCTCTATCCCAAGCGCTGTTATTTTATGTATGTAGTTTGTCCACCAGCGTTATTATTTACAAAGGTATGCTCATGGGCTCTCAAGTGCTGGATTTCTACACGGATTTATCAAACCCTGAGTATTCAACTTATTTAGCAATGGTGCATTCTCGTTTTTCAACCAATACTTTTCCCTCTTGGGATAGGGCGCAGCCTTGCCGTTATATGTCACACAACGGTGAAATTAATACTCGCCAAGGCAATTACAACTGGATGTACGCCAGAGAAGGCACACTAGAAAGTAAATTATTTAAAAACGATGACTTGTCCAAAACACTCCCAGTGATTGAGACTGAGGTATCCGATTCCGGCAGTTTTGACAATGTCTTAGAATTTTTAATGATGAATGGTCGTACTTTACAAGAGGCAGTGCTGATGATGGTGCCAGAAGCTTGGCAAAATGACACCAATATGAGTGATGAGAAAAAAGCATTTTATGAATATTTCTCCAATGTAATGGAGCCGTGGGATGGCCCTGCTTCTATTGCTTTTACTGACGGTCATTACATCGGCGCAGTGCTTGACCGTAACGGCTTACGCCCTTCTCGCTATTATTTAACCCATGACGAACGGGTGATTATGGCGAGCGAGGTCGGCGTGGTTGATGTGGCAACAGACAACATTAAAACCAAAGGCAGACTACGCCCTGGTAAAATGTTTTTAGTAGACTTTGAAAAAGGCGAATTGCTTGATGATGAGGTCATTAAATCAGAATTTGCTAAGAAAAATCCCTACCAAGCATGGCTAAACGAACAACAAATCCACTTGTCAGAGCTACATTGTGAGCGAGAAGCGCATGGTTTTTACCCTGAGACACTTATTCATCGCCTAAAAGCATTTGGTTACAGTACAGAAACCATGCAATTTATGCTTCTACCACTGGTGAAAGAGTTGCGTGACCCAGTTGGCTCAATGGGCAATGATTCTGCCTTGGCATGCTTGTCTAGCCAATCACGCATCATTTATGACTATTTTAAACAACTCTTTGCCCAAGTAACCAACCCTGCAATTGATTCTATTCGTGAAGAAGTGGTAATGTCGTTGCGTTGCTCTATCGGCCCTGAGGGCAATCTCCTTAGTGACAAAGCTGAAAATGCACACCGCCTAGTTATCGACCACCCCATTCTTACCAACGAAGAAACAGCTGCACTCAAGCATTGTAATCACCGTGGTTGGACCTCAAAAACCATCGATATTACCTATGACACCAGCTCAAACAAGAAAATCACTGAGTTACTTGATGATATTTGCCAACAAGGCTCACAAGCCATTAAAGACGGGTACAGCCTGATTATCTTATCAGACCGTAATATTGATGAAAATCGAGTTTCTGTTTCTAGTTTATTAGCATCAAGTGCGCTACACCGCCACCTTGTGACTTGTTCTGAGCGTACTCAAGTCGGTATTATTGTCGAAACGGGTGAGGCGCGTGAAGTGCATCATTTTTGTCTAATGACAGGTTTTGGTGCAGATGCGATTAATCCATATTTGGCATTTGAGGCATTATGGCAAGCACGCCGTGACCAGCTTATTGAAATAGAAAGCGATGAAGCCATTATTACTGCTTATCGCAAAGGTATCGGCAAAGGTATGCTCAAAGTTATGGCAAAAATGGGCATCTCTACTTTGGAATCCTACAAGGGCGCACAAATTTTTGAAGCCGTTGGTTTAGCACAAGAAGTGATGGACAAATGCTTTTTTAAAACAGCATCACGCATTGATGGCGTAGGCTTTGATATTCTACAAAGCGAAAGCAAAACACGCCATCATCATGCCTACCAAACACACACACTAGACAATTTAGGTCATTATCATTGGCGTAGTGGCGGCGAAAAACATATGTGGGATCCACAAGCAATTTCCAACTTACAATTAGCCGCACGCAACAATGACGAATCCGCTTATTGGGCGTTTTCCAAGCACGCTAACGAAGAAGGTACACGCAACTCAACCTTGCGAGGGCTAATGTCGTTTAAAAAAGGCAACCCAATTTCCATTGATGAAGTCGAAGGCGTTAAGGAAATTGTAAAACGCTTTGCCACGGGGGCAATGAGTTTTGGCTCTATCTCTGCAGAATCACACGAATCACTCGCCATTGCCATGAACCGCCTAGGCGGAAAATCAAACACGGGCGAAGGCGGCGAAGACTCTAAACGCTGGACACCTGATGCCAATGGTGATTCTCGTCGCAGTGCTATTAAACAAGTGGCATCAGGTCGTTTTGGCGTAACCATTGATTATCTAAACAACGCAGACGAAATCCAAATCAAAGTCTCACAAGGGGCAAAACCCGGCGAAGGCGGCGAATTACCAGGCGCAAAAGTCGATGAAGGTATCGCTAAAATCCGCCATTCAACACCCGGCGTGGGCTTAATTTCACCACCGCCACACCACGATATTTACTCTATTGAAGACTTATCGCAACTCATTTTCGATTTAAAACGCTCTAATCCAGCCGCCCGCATCAGTGTGAAACTGGTGGCTGAAGTAGGCGTAGGCACGATTGCCGCTGGCGTAACTAAAGCAAAATCAGACCATATCGTGATTGCAGGTCATGACGGCGGCACAGGTGCATCACCGCTGACTTCGATCAAACACGCAGGCTTGCCATGGGAGCTTGGTTTGGCAGAAACACATCAAACCTTAGTGATGAACAATTTGCGCTCTCGTGTAGTTATTCAAACGGACGGACAGCTAAAAACAGGTAGAGATGTCGCTATTGGCGTCTTACTCGGTGCTGAAGAATTTGGATTTTCAACCGCGCCACTGATTACGCTAGGGTGCGTTATGATGCGCAAATGCCACCTTAACACTTGCCCCGTTGGCATTGCCACACAGGACAAAGAACTACGCAAGAAATTTACTGGCAAACCAGAGCATGTAGTCAACTACCTGTTTATGGTGGCACAAGAATTACGCTTGATTATGGCTGAATTGGGCTTTAAAACAGTCAATGAAATGATTGGTCGAGTGGATATGTTGGAAATGAATAAAGCCATTGACCACTGGAAGCAAAGCTCCATCAATCTTGATGCGTTGCTAACCCCTGCACAAAAGCCACATGACAATACAGGCACTTACCAAGACGAAGCACAAGACCACAAATTAGAACTACAACTAGACAACATGCTGATTAAGCAAGCACAGAGCGCCATTGACGGCAACGACAAAGTTAAATTTGATGCTAAAATTACCAATGTTGATCGTGCTGTCGGTGCAATGCTGTCTTCACACATCGTCAAAACACGAGGCGCTAACAATTTAGAGGACGGTAGTATTCACATTAATTTCCAAGGATCCGCTGGACAATCTCTAGGTGCTTTCTTAGCAAAAGGCGTAACACTAGAAGTGGAAGGCGATGCCAATGACTATGTGGGCAAGGGTTTATCAGGCGGTCGTGTGATTATCTACCCACCTAAAAACTCCACCTTCAATGCCGAAGATGAAATCATCGCAGGCAATGTCTGTGGCTACGGCGCAACAGGCGGTGAGTTGTATTTATCAGGCTGCGTCTCAGAACGATTTTGCGTGCGCAACTCTGGTGCAACCGCTGTTGTAGAAGGCATTGGTGACCACGGCTGTGAATATATGACTGGCGGCAAAGCTGTAATTTTAGGTGAAATTGGTCGCAACTTTGCAGCAGGTATGTCAGGTGGCATCGCCTTTGTTTACAACCCAAATAAGACTTTTGACAGTATGCTGTCCACAGGTGCAATGGTAGATTTAGACCCGTTTGATGATGCTTATGAAACTGAACTAAAAAACCACATCCAAACTCATTATGACTTAACGAATTCGCAAATCGCCAAGCATATTTTAGATGACTGGTCAAATGCATTAAACGACTTTGTCCTTGTGATTCCTACTGAATACAAAAAAGCACTTCAAGGTTAGTATCTGTAAAACCAGAGAATGCAAGTATACAATGTGAGACCTTTGCATAATTCATAATTCCCCATCCTATTTTCAACCCTTGCAATTTTTCAAAAAAAATAGCTCAAAATTTCCGTATTTTTCCATAAAAATCTAAAAAACACCTTGTTTGTTTGAT
>NZ_FXLV01000040.1 GCF_900180345.1 Bathymodiolus heckerae thiotrophic gill symbiont | reverse complement strand
TTTTTTAAACCCAGCCTTAGCCCTGCTAGGACAAGGTTTAAGAAAATCACCAATCTGGAAAAAATTGAATTTTGCTAATCATCCCTATTTATGCAAAGGTCTCCTATAATAAATTCAGGGTGATAAGTAAACGGCACTCAGAGGGTCTAATTATTTTGGATAAATTGTATTGCTGTTTCGATATCGTTGTTTTCTAAAATCAGGGCATTTTCTTCGCCCCTTAGCCAAGTGCTTTGGCGTTTGCAGAGTTGGCGGGTGGCAATGATGGCTTTTTCTATCATTGTTGCTTTGTCTATTTTGCCATCTAGGTATTGCCATGCTTGGCGGTAGCCAACACAGCGGATGGCAGGTAGGTTTTCGTGGAGGTTGGGGTTTTGTTTGAGGGTTTTTACTTCTCTCAAAAAGCCGTTGCCCATCATTGATAAAAAGCGCTGTTCGATGCGTTGGTGTAGCTTGTCTCGTTCGGGCATGAGGATGATTTTTTGGATGGGGTGGGCGATGGGTGATTGTTTGTTGCCTTGAAGTTGGCTAAGGGTTTTGCCGCTGATGTCGAATACTTCTAGCGCACGAGTGATGCGTTGTGCGTCGTTTGGGTGAATGCGATTGGCGGCTTGGGGGTCAATTTTTTCTAGGTCTTGGTGTAGTGCGGTGGTGCCTTTGCTTTTTAGTAATTGGTTGAATTTTTCTCTTGATTCGTTGGTGGATTCTGGCAGGTTGGATAGTCCGTGTTCTAGTGCGTGGAAATAAAATGAAGTGCCACCGACTAAAATAGGAAGCTCGTTTTTGCTAAAAGCCAGCTCGATTTGATGCGTGGCATCGGTAACAAAATCAAAAGCTGAGTAGCTGTCTTCTGGATTGCAAATATCAATTAAATGATGGGGGTATTTTTGCAAGGTGGCTTGGTTGGGCTTGGCAGTGCCAATGTCCATACCTTTGTAAATGAGGGCAGAATCAACGCTGATAATCCGCACTTTGAATTGCTGTGCTAATTTAATGGCTAAATCGGTCTTTCCTGAGGCGGTAGGCCCCATTAAAAATACAATGGTTTTGTTGGTTTGAATAGACATAAAAAGCTTTTAATTACTGGGTATTAATAGAGTGCAACCTACATTATAATGTCAACACCAAATTTATTAGACACAAACAGTATGTTTACAATTGAAAATCAAGCGAGTGGCAAATTTTTTAGAACCAATGGCGATAGTCCTCTTTTGGAGGATGCGCTGATTCATGGGTTGAATTTTCCTTATGGTTGTCAAAAAGGCTTTTGTGGCAAATGTAAGGCGACGATTATTGAGGGTGAGATTGGTTATGAGGGCGATATTCCGAATGGCATTACCCCAGAAGAAGTGGCTGATGGTATGGCGTTGTTGTGCCAGTGTTATGCCAAATCTAATGTGACATTGGCAGTGAACGAGCTAGACAGTGTGGCTGATATTGAGGTGCGTTCGTTGCCTTGTAAGGTGCAAAGCATTAAGCGCCTTAATCACGATGTGGTACAAGTGTTTTTGAAAATTCCAGGCAGTGAGTCGTTGCAATATTTAGCGGGGCAGTATCTTGATTTAATCCATCCTGATTTTGAGCCTCGTGCGTTTTCTATTGCTAATGCACCTAGTAATACCAATGTGATTGAGTTGCATATGCGTTTGATTGAGGGTGGAAAATTCACCCATTTTGTTTTTAACGAGCTGGAAGAGAAATCTTTGTTAAGGCTTGAGGGGCCAAAAGGCGATTTTTTCTTTAGAGAAGGCAGTAAAAAGCCAGTAATTTTAGTGGCTGGCGGCACAGGGTTTGGACCGATTAAGGCGATTGTTGAACACGCTATTGCCACCAAACTAAACCGACAAATTTATCTGTATTGGGGTGTGAGAGACGAGGTTGATTTGTATATGGATTTACCTGTGCAGTGGGCGGATGCGTATGATAATATCCATTTTGTGCCAGTTTTATCAGAGCCAAACAGCGATTGGAAGGGTAAAACAGGCTTTGTGCATGAAAGCATACTGCAAGATTTTGAGGATTTAACAGGCTACGAGGTGTATGCTTGTGGATCGCCAGTGATGGTAAAATCTGCTGCCAAGAGTTTTGTTAAACAAGGGATGATTCAAGACAACTTCTTTTCAGACGCCTTTGTTTTTGCCTTTACTACAAGTAACGCTGGAGAAAAATAATGAACAATATGCAGCAACATTTGACTGAGCAACTTACCACAGCACTTAGTCCAATACATTTAGAAGTGATTAATGAATCCAACAATCATTCTGGAACTGCGACCGAGTCGCATTTTAAACTGGTGGTGGTGAGTGATTATTTTTCTGATTTTAAATTGATTGACAGACATCGTTTTATCAATCAATTATTCAAAGAAGAATTAACCCACATACATGCTTTGGCAATGCATACTTACACCTCAGGTGAGTGGCAGATGAAAAACGGCGCACCTACTTCTCCGCAATGTGCGGGAGGCTCAAAATCTTAAAAACTTTAGCTTTTTTGTCTTTGTTGTTGTTGAGTGCTTGCTCATCACAAGAGATTGTTAGTAAAGGCGAAGGTGCAGTTTCTTCCTCTGCAATAGCGACAATATCTAAAGTAACAAGACAAACTTACAAACCATCTCCTAAAGCAACCAAACAAACTTATAAGCCATCTTCTAAAGTTATTGAAACTGATTTATGGCGGTATATTGCCAACGGGCATACGCTAAAGGCACGCAGTCAAAAGGATTTATACTGGCATATTAAATGGTTTAAAAAAAATCCTGATTATCTCACACGGGTTACCAAACGAGCTGATCCGTATTTGTATTTGGTTGTTCAAGAGGTGGAGAAGGCGGGTTTGCCGATTGAATTGGCGCTATTGCCGATTGTTGAGTCGGCTTATTATCCATTTTCTTATTCGCACGGCACGGCTTCGGGATTGTGGCAGTTTATTTCCGATACGGGAAAAATGTATGGTTTGAAACAAAATTATTGGGTGGACGAGCGCCGTAGTGTGATTCGCTCAACCCGTGCGGCAGTTGCTTATTTGAAGAACTTACGCACGCTGTTTAAGGGTGATTGGTTGTTGGCAATTGCGAGTTATAATTCTGGACCAGGTAGGGTGCAAAGGGCAGTTGCTGAGAACAAAGCCAGAGGAAAAAAAGCAGATTTTTGGAATATTTCCCTACCAGTAGAAACTCGTGGCTATGTGCCGAGGTTGTTAGCATTGGCAGAATTAATTAAAAATCCAGAGAAATACGGGCAAACCATCACGCCAATCACTATCACGCCAAAACTTGAATCGGTGTTTGTTTATTCGCAATTAGATTTGTCGCTTATTGCCCAATGGACTGGGCTGAGTTTAGAGAAAATTTACATGCTTAACCCTGATTTGAACCGCTGGGCTACGCCAGATGCACCTCGTTATGAGCTGTTGTTGCCAATTGAGAAGGTGGCAGCGTTTAAGAAGGCTCGTGCGAACTACCCAAAGAAAAAACAGCTAAATTATAAGCGCTATACGATCAAATCAGGCGATAGTCTTAATAAATTGGCGAAAAAATTTAATTCCTCAGTGGCTTATATCAAAAGTATTAATCACATAAAAGGTGTGAAAATTAAACAAGGGCAGAAAATCATCATTCCTATTCCTAAAAAAACCGATGATTATTACACCTTGTCTAAAGATCAGCGCAGAATACAACGACTTAGCAACCGAAAGCACGGCAAAAAAATCATTCATAAGGTTGCTAAGGGCGAAAGCCTATGGTTGATTGCTAATCGTTATGATGTGCCTGTTAATAGTATCATTAAGTGGAATCATTTAGCGAACGCCACTAAGGGCTTGCAAATCGGGAAAAAGTTAATGATTTGGCAAGTACAAAAAATCCAAGCATCAAAGCTAAAAAACCTTACCAAAATCGGGCTCAGCGTTAAAAGAACGATAACTTATCGCATAAAACGAGGCGATAATTTATCGCTTATTGCACATAAATTTGGTGTGCGTGTTTCACAGTTGCGTCAGTGGAACAAACTGTCTGCCAAAAAGCCACTAAAAATTGGCAAAAAACTTAAAATTATTAAACCCATAGTAAGCCCATGAATCAATTACCTGTTAATAAAATTATCCTCACCAGTTTTGCCTTTGCCTTAACGCATTGGAAAAAGATTGTTGAGGTGTCAATTTTGCCGTTATTATTATTGTTGCCGTTATTAAGTTTGTCTGCTGAAATTATTGAATTAATGGATATTTTTAAGAAAGAAAATACAGTAAAACTTGAAGATGTTCAGGTTTCTAGTAATATTTTTATTTATTCACTATTGTCTTTATACGGACTTGCTAGTTTATCAATTAATATATATCGATTGGTGATTTTTGGTACTCAAAGTGTATCATGGGTGCCGATTTTTAAGCTACGGCAAATTGTTGGCTTTATTGGGTTAACTTTTCTTATTAATTTGGCAACAAGTTTGCCAATGCTTCTCGCTAACCTTATGTGGATGCACTTTGTGGTTTCTTTTTTTCTTATCCCAATTTCATTGAATTTTATCAATATTGCCACCGATCAGCCTTTGAAATTTAAGTGGGGAATCGGTGTTATTACGCAAATAAACTTGTTCTTTTTACAGGTTGTGTTGCCGTTGTTGAGTGTCATGGCGGTGAATTTTTTAATATCCAGTATCGGACTCCCCAGTGCGATTAGTTTGGTAGTTAAAGTGATTATTTTTTATTGGACATTAATTAGTTTGGCGTTGTGTTATCAGTTAATTGCAACCACTAATACTTCAGAGAAAACCCTTTAGGGTAACGCATATCATAGGTGGCTTTGTCTAGATTCTTGCGTGATATTTTTTTTCTGAGTTCTTTATAGACTTTTAAAAAGCGTGCCAATCGTTGCTGTTGTTGCTGATAGCCTAAAATCACTTTAATATTAGGCTTGAATACAAGTGTGTCAATATGCATCTTAAAAAAGGATTTAATTAACATTTTCTTTGTGGTATTTTGGTATTTTTGATAGTCTTGATAAAGTTGAGTAACGGTCTCTTGGTCGGCTTTAGAGTGTGCAAATGGCGCATCAGAGATAACTGTTTTTTCAGGTATAAATAGCTCACCATTACTGGATATATATCCTATGCAATTGGGTGCGTTGTCTGTCTTGCAGTTTATGTTTTTCCAACGCATAGCGATTTGTTGAGATTTGATGTTAATTTGAATTTTATTAGAAAATAATTGACTACCAATATGTACTTTGGCAATCCACGGTTGGTTTTCTAGTGTTTGTTTAATCTCATTTGTATCAAATTGGTATTTATCTTTGATAAGTGGGTGTATGCTTTTTTCCAGCATTGTTTGGGTAATAGGTAGTTTTTTGTCAATTTCCCATTCAATCTCTGCTTTTAAAAAACCAGTATCCATGATTTTTACACCCCCCCAAATACTTAGACTGAGGGCAATAAAAACAGCCAGAATCTTGGCAAGTGGTTTGAGTCGTTCAATCAGCGGTTTTTGGCGTTTATTGTATCGGCTATTGCGTTTTCTAATCATTGATAATCGCCAAAACCAATTCATCAAAACTCAATCCAGCCGCTTTGGCAGCCATTGGCACTAGCGAGTGAACGGTCATACCGGGCACGGTATTAATTTCTAACAAATAAGGCGTGTTATTTTGGTCTAGGATAAAATCAACTCGCCCCCAAGTCTTAGCGTTTATTGCTGTAAATGCCTGTATAGCGATTTTTTGTAGCTTTTGCTCGTCGGCATTTGAAAGCTCACATGGGCATAAATATTGCGTATCATTTGAGTGGTATTTGGATTCATAATCATAAAACCCTCGTTTTACTTTAATCTGAATAACGGGTAAGGCTTTGCCATTTAAGATTGAAACCGTGTATTCATCACCCTCAATCCATTGCTCAATCAGCACAGTATCATCGTATTGGAATGCTATTTTTAAGGCAGAATCCAGCTGTGTTTTATCCTCAACTTTGCTAATGCCAATGCTTGACCCTTCTAATATCGGCTTCACTGCCCAAGGCAGTGGGAAATCAATCTCAGGCACTATTTGCCCAACACTGGTAGTAACAGAATCTGCTAATGGCAAGTTGTGTTTAGTCCAAATAGCCTTAGTGCTGGCCTTATTCATACATTGCTTAGATGCACTGGAATCTGAGCCTGTATAAGCAAGTTGGCGATTTTCTAATTGTTGTTGAATAGCGCCATCTTCACCGCCACGACCATGTAAAACAATCAAGGCTTTATCAAATTTTTGCGCCCAAAGTTGGTCTAAATTATCCCCCGACCAATCAAATTTAAAGCAGTTAATGCCTTGATTTTTTAAAGCATTGTAAACTGCCTCGCCACTGCTTAAAGAAACTTCTCTTTCAGCAGAATTACCTCCCATTAATACTGCAATTTTTTGCCATTTTTGTGGTTTGGTTATAAAACCACGCGGTGTTTGAATTTGCATCGGTAATTGATTGTCTCTAAGATGTGTTTCGTTTATTCTGATAGATGCAGTGGCAACCTTGCCAAGTTTCTTGCTAATACGCTTATGTGGCATTACCGTAATAATGGTTTTATTTAATTTTTTAAGTTCCTTAACGGGATAAAGTAAATCGCTATCTCCACTAACTAAATAGGCAGTATCAACATTATCAAGATAGGCATCTTTGAGCATTTCACAGGCAATATTAACATCGGTTTGTTTTTCTTCAAAGTTTTTATGATGGCAATGTATGCATTTCCGTGCTTTGGAGAAATGACCATAAGTAATACTTGTTTTTTTGCAATATTTAGCCAATGCACTTAGATAAATTGTTTGATTTTTTACCTTTTCATTATTACCATTCAGCTTGGCAGTGAAAAACTTGACTTGCACGAGTGTTGCCTTTTTTTTAATAAAACTTTGCGCCAAGGATTCAACATCTAGCCACTTGTATGCTTGTCCAAATTGTCGGATACCGCCGTAAAGATTGAAGCCATCAATATAAACAATGATGCGTTGTTTTGTTTCATTTTTCATTTTCTAATTGTTTTTGTTCTGTGTTGTAATTATTATTGCAATTCTTATTTTAATATGTATAATTAACTCAACCGCGTTATCTGGGCAAAGTAAGACAGTTAACAAATACGCCCATGTTAATCATGGGCGTTCTTTTGTCTGGGTATTAATAATACCAAAATCATACAATCACTACCTCGGTTTCTAAGTCAATATTAAATTTAGAGTGTACATTTTCTTGAATATGTTTAATTAAGTTTTCAATATCAGTTGCTGTGGCGTTGTTTTGATTGATAATAAAGTTAGCGTGCTTGTCAGAGATGCAAGCGCCACCAATACAAAAGCCCTTTAAACCACTTTCTTGAATGAGTTTTGCGGCGTGATAATTAGGTGGGTTTTTGAACACACTGCCGCAATTTGATTGCCCAATAGGCTGAGAGGCGTTACGCTTTTTTAGCAAAGATTTAATATCTTGCTGCTTATCCATTTGTGAAAATTTCAAATTTGCTCCAATGAAAGCCTCGTTTTGGTGATGAGGCGTAACTTGTCGATAGGCAATGTCAAACTCGGTAATATTGCGTTTAAATATTGCACCTGAGGTGTTGATGGTGGTAACAGAATCGACCGTAGACCAAAAATCTGAGTCAAATGCCCCTGCGTTCATTGCCAGTGCGCCGCCAACACTGCCTGGAATGGCACTTAAAAATTCGGCACCATTGAGGTTTTGAGTGTCACAAAATCGAGAGAGTTTTGCCAGTGTTACCCCTGCACCTGTCTGAATAATATCATTTTTAATATCTAGACGATTAAGCTGGGTAAGTTTAATAACAACGCCTGCAAAACCCTCATCACGCACTAATAAATTACTGCCTAATCCCAACATCAGGATGGGTTTTTGGTTGTTTTTTAAAAAATTAGACAGTTCGTTTAATGTACTAGGTGTAAAAAAATCTTGTGCTATGCCGCCTGCTCTGAGTGAGCAGTATTTGCTCATTGGCTCGTTATGACTTAGCATTTGTCAGCAGTCCAATCAAGGTGTGAATATCGCCAGCACCAAGGGTTAGCAACACATCATTATTTTTAACAATATTTGGTAATACTTTTAGCGCTTCACTGGTATTTTTCACCACGATTGGGTCAAGTGCACAGCGTTGGCGAATGCTATTTGCCAATGTGGTGGAGTTAATATTGGCAATTGGTTGCTCGCTGGCAGGGTAAATATCAAGCAAAATAAGCGCATCTACTTTGGACAAGGCGTGGGAAAAATCATCAAACAAATCTCGTGTGCGTGTATAGCGATGTGGCTGGAAAATCACCACCAAACGCCTATCTTGATAAGTATTTCTCAGGCTTTCAAATACTGCTATGATTTCATTAGGGTGATGCCCGTAATCATCAAATAAAATTACTTGTTGATTGGCAATATTCAACACACCGTGATAATCAAGACGGCGTGCAACTCCTGTAAAACTCTTTAAGGCACTTTGAATCAGCTCAATGCCAATATCCAACTCACAAGCCACACCAATAGCTGCTAAAGTATTAAGAATATTGTGTTTACCGATAAGATTAAGCTCAACTTTAAAAGATTGTTTTTTAGGGGTGCAAATCACTTCAAAGCGCATTCTTCTGTCGCATTGGCTGATATTAATGGCTTGAATATCCATCCCGTTGCTAAAACCATAAGTGATTAAAGGCCGATGAATACTGCTCAATATGCCTTTTACGCCAGTGTCATCGCCACACAATACGCAAGCACCATAAAAAGGTAGATTGGAGGTAAAGTTAATAAAAGCATCAGCGAGTTTCTTATAATCATTGTCATAAGTGCTCATATGGTCTTGGTCAATATTGGTAATGACGCTGAGCATAGGCTGTAATAATAGGAAAGACGCATCAGATTCGTCTGCCTCAGCCACCAAATAATCACTCTCACCGAGTTTTGCATTAATGCCACTAGAATTTAAAATACCGCCGATAATATAAGTTGGGTCTAGTTTGGCAGTATTTAAAATATGTGTAATTAAACTGGTGGTGGTGGTTTTTCCATGTGTACCTGCCACCGCAATGCCAAAGCGAAAACGCATAATCTCAGCCAGCATTTCTGCTCTAGGTACAACGGGAATATTCATTTTATGTGCTTTGATAAGTTCGGGGTTTCTCTTGTCAATCGCACTGGAGACAACCACCGCATCGGCATTACTTATATTGTTTTGATGATGGGCGTTGAAAATCTGACAGCCTAATTTTTGCAGGCGTTCAGTAATAGGACTTTGGTTGAGGTCTGAGCCTGAAATTTGGTAATCAAGATTATGCAATACCTCGGCAATCCCGCTCATGCCAGAGCCGCCAATGCCAATAAAATGAATATGTTTAATTCTAGAATTAGAAACAGGGCGTAGACTATTCATATTTTTGAGACGCTGATAATACTAAATACTTGAATACCTTCACCTTTACCAAAAGCCGTCAATCCCTCACCCGTGGTGGCAGTGATACCAATATCACTAATCTTGGTGTTGGTTAAATTCGCAATGCTGGCTTTGAGTTGCGCTATTTTTGGTGTAATTTTGGGTACCAAGCATTCAATGGCAATGGCAATATGCTCAATCTGCCAATCAGCCAAATCACTCAGTGCGAGTTTTAGGTATTGCGCACTATCAGTGATGCCTTGTTGGCACAGCTCGTCAGCCTTAGCGCCTAATATATTCACACCAGTAATAGAAGAAATAGCATTGGTGATGGAGTGCAAAATAACATCCGCATCGCTATTGCCCTTTAATCCCTGAGGATGTTCAAATACAACGCCCCCTAAAATTAACGCCTTATCTTTGTTGCCAAAGGCGTGAGAGTCTTGTCCAATTCCGGTTTTAGTCATAGTTTTAAAGTAGAATTTAGGTAAAAATTAGCCAGTTCTAAATCTTCTGGCGTGGTTATTTTTAGATTGCTTTTACTCGCAGGAACCAAGACAGACTTCAAGCCTAAATACTCAATACTGCTCGCCTCATCAGTAATCATTAAATTATTTTTCATCACATTTTCTAATGCCTTGGATAATACACCAAAACGATACATTTGGGGCGTTTGTGCTTGCCAAAGTTCAGACCTGTCTAAGGTGGTTTCAACAATATGATGACGAGATTTTTTAATGGTATCGACCACTTGAGTGGCCAACAAACCACCAACAGGGCTGTCTTTGAGTTGCTTGATTAGGTTTACCACTTCGCTGGCTTTTACGCAAGGTCTAGCAGCGTCATGCACCAGCACCCAGTCGTTGTCTTTGGCAAAAGGGCGTAGTGCCTTGAGCGCTGATAGCACAGAATGAGACCGCTGCTTGCCACCAATAGCGGTTGCCAATAGTTTTTTATGATTAGAAAATATTGAGTTTTTAAATTCCGTATCATTCTGTGCAATGGCAACCACACAACCTTTAATTTGCTCAATATTCAGCAAAGTTTTCAGTGTTTGGTCAAGTACACTTAAGCCATTTTCTAGTTTTAAATATTGCTTAGGTTTTTGTGCATTCATACGCCTGCCAATACCACTCGCAGGAACAATAAGAAAATGTTGATTAACCATAATTACACCTATTCACTAATTTGATAATAGCGTTCGCCTTCTTTAACCAAGCCAAATCGATAGCGTGCCTGAGATTCTAAAATCTCCCCATCCGTTGCATTTACTGCCTTTAATTCAATGATTTTTATTTTATTTTGTTGTTTTAACAACTGGTTGCTTTGTTTATTTTTGTCAATAATTTCTTGTTTTTCTCTTAATGAAAATGGGAATTGATTGATGAAGAAATTTTGACGAATCAGGGTTATCAGCACGACAATGAGAACAGCAGTAATCCAATATCGATAGAAAAAGTTTACCATTAATTCCTTATCAGTCGTGTGTTGGAAAACTTGTCGTGCAAGGTGAGATTATCTTTGCTAAATAGTTGGTAAATAAACCCAAGCCCCACAGTTGAAAACGACACAATCGATAATACAAAACGAATGAGTGCTTGTTTGTGGGTAATATTTTTGCCATTATTTTGCACGATGTTAAATTTCCAAGCCTTCATTCCTAGGGTTTGCCCGCCTTTAACCCACGACCAAGTAAAATAAAAATAACTGGTGAGTAAATAGATGAAAAACATCAAAATATCGGTTTGGGCTTGTTTTTCAAAAAATATAATAAGAATAACGCCGATAATAAAAAACGCCAACGAAAAGGCTAAGAAAACATCATACGAAATAGCACCTAATCTACGCAATAAAGAAACATCAGAGTGCATTATAACCCTTGCTCATCAAGAAATAAATTTGGGTTAATGGCAGTGCGATTAAGATAAACGCCCCAATGCAGATGTGGACCAGTTGCTCGCCCGCTTTGCCCAATTTTGCCGATAACTTCACCTTGTTTAACCGATTGACCTTGTTTAACTAAATGCTTATTAAGATGAATATACACACTAATCAGGCCTTGCCCGTGGTCTAGAAATATCGCCTTGCCGTTAAAGAAATATTCACCGATTAAAATCACCTTGCCATCAGCTGGTGCTTTGATTAGTGTGCCAATACCACCTGCGTAATCTAGCCCAGTGTGTGGTCTGCGTGCTTGCCCATTGTAAAAGCGTTTAAGCCCAAAAGGGCTGGTGGTGATGCCATCAACAGGGCGGGAAAACAATCCATTGGATAGAGTTTTGTCAGAAAAAACAGTTCTGGCTTTTGACAAAATAGGGCGCTCTTGGTTAATGCGTTTCATGTGTGCTAAATTAGGATTGACATATTTTTTATTTTTGCCTTTGAGGGTAATATGCTGCTCAGTGTAGTTGTGTTTTTTAACTTCAAAATTCAAAGTTTGCGTAGAAAGCCCCTGTACAGTGATGGATTTTTTGCCCAATTTTTCTAGTAACGGAATACCCACTAACACCTGCCAGTGCCTATCTTTAATGTGTTGCACATATAGGGGTACTGTGCGGTAGAATGCCTTTGGATTGCTGTGATTGCTCTCAAAATCAATCACTGCAACGCCGCCAGGAACGGATGTATTTTCAACGGTTATATTTGCCAGTATAACATTGGAAAATAACAGCAAGAAAAGGCTAATTATTTTCAATTTTTTCAACCTTGGCATAAATTTTTCCATCATTTAATCGTGTGCTTATTAATGTGCCTATTTTAACCTGAGATACAGAGTCTAGTACTTGATTATCTTCTCGCATAGAGATACTATAACCACGAGAAAGCGTATTTAATGGCGAGAGATGATGAAGCCCTGCACTGTGTCTAGCAAGCTTGTATTGTTGCTGTTCAAGGTGGTGGCGTATGGATTTTTCTAGGCTTTGAGTCAGGTTTGATAAATTCAACTGTTGTTGAGAAATAGTGCGCTTAATATGACTGTTTAACTGTATTTTTGCTAGCTGATTAAGTTGTTGTTTGTGTTTAATGCTAGTGATTGGTGAGTGTTGTTTTAACTGCTCAAATAGCGTATTTAGTTTGCCTTGGTGTAAATTAAGTGTTATTTTTACCTGATAATCTAGGCGTGTATTTAACTCATCCAGCCTTTGTGCAAACACATTTAATTGTCGATTAAAACTTGGTAAATTCAAATCTAACTGGTTTAATTGCTGCTGATAATGGCTTAAAGTTTGTTGTGTGCGTTGCACCAAATTGGCGTGCAGTTTGCTCAGTTTGGTTAATAATTCCAGTCTATCTGGCGTTGCTAGCATAGCCGCTGCACTGGGTGTGGGCGCACGCATATCGGCGACAAAATCAGCAATGGTGGTATCAGTTTCATGCCCAACAGCGCTGATAATAGGCGTGGTGGTGGCAAATATAGCTCTTGCTAACAGCTCTTCGTTAAACGCCCATAAATCTTCTAGCGAGCCACCACCTCGTGCCAAAATCAACACATCGCAGCGTCCAGATTTATCAGCGGCATAGATGGCTTGGGCGAGTTTTTCTGCCGATCCTTCGCCTTGTACTACGCAGTCAAATAACAATATTTCAGCAAAAGGATAGCGTTTATTGAGCACCTTAATAATGTCTTGAATCACCGCACCATTGGAGGAGGAAATAACGCCGATAGTGTTAACCACGGCAGGTAGTGATTTTTTGTATTGCGCGTCAAACAAACCCTCATCACGCAATTTGACCTTGAATTGCTCAAAGGCAGCCTGTAAATTACCCACACCCACAGGCTCAATATGACGGACAATCAGCTGAAAATCCCCCCGTACTTGATAGAGTGTTGGCGCTGCTTGCAATAAAACTTCCATACCATTTTCAGGGATAAACTTGGTGTTGCGCTGACTTAGGCGAAACATAGCACAACGAATCTGCCCTTGCTTGTCTTTTAAAGAAAAATACCAATGCCCCGAAGCAGGACTAGAAAAATTAGAAATCTCGCCTCGTAGCCAACAAGTTGGGATGTTGTTTTCAATACTTGAATGGCACAGCGACAAAAAGTCAGACACTGAGTAAATCTCATCGGTATTAAAATCAAGTTTGAAGTCAGGTTGTAGCATAATTATTTCTTTAATAGCGCAAAAACTGCACCTGCACCCCCATCTTTGGGCGGACAAGAGTGAAAAGCCAATACTTGTGGATGTTGCTTTAAAAAATCCACCACTTGGGTTTTTAGCACGCTCATTTCATTGTCAGAACGATACCCCTTGCCATGAATGATATGCACAAACCGCTCAAACTGATGATGATACATAAAATTTGACAAAGCCTCACAAGCTTTTTCTGGTGTATATCCGTGCAAATCTATACTCGCCGTATTGTCAATATGACCGTGTTTCATTATATTTATCTGTTTTTCTGATATACCGTCCTGTGCATAATTTACAATTTCTTCACCCCCAATTCTGCCATCAAGAACAAAACTATATGCCGTGAATGCTGGCTTTCTTTCAGCCTTATTTATTTGATTAACACCATCCTTATTCATTAGCACTTCCGCATCAACAGTGTCTCTGAATAACTGCTTATCTTTTTCATTAATTTGATTCATACGCACATATAAAAAAATCCTTAAAAGAAGGTTTCATTATAAATACTGCTAAGACCTCACAATATTTATTTAAGTGAATTTTTTTCATAAAGAGGGCGGTGTGAAATTCCCCCAATAAACTGGACACCAAATTACAACAATTTAGGAATCCAAAATGACCATAAAATACACAGCCTTTACCAAAGCGTTTAAACTAGAAGCCCTACATTTGGCAAATCAACCTAACA
>NZ_FXLV01000039.1 GCF_900180345.1 Bathymodiolus heckerae thiotrophic gill symbiont | reverse complement strand
GTCTAATTTTTGCTCAATTGTTAGATTTATTCTCTCTTTTCTGGTTTTTATTATTTGCGTCATTTTGACCTCCTTATTTTTTGTATTATAAGGCTATCTTTGTGTCTAAGAAAGTTAGATCATTACAGTTTCTAGCGTAACATTAAAACATAAGGGTAGACTCATGATAAACATCCAATGATCAATGCCATGAATTTCAGCTTTTTTAAACTCATTCTCATCAAGCAGATGGTCAATACAAGTTATGCTTGAAAAGAGTTTTTTAAGTGGTGCTTGGCAGACCAAAATAATATCTTTAACGCCTTTTTGGGTTTTTAACAAAGGTAAAAACCGAATACATTGAATTGAATCGCCGAAGCCTTGTTCAAAACAAATAAGTAGATTTTTACCCCTAACACCTTCTCCTTGATAATGAGGAATGGTAATGTTAAGTGGGGTAACTTTCCAGTTTTGTTTATTCTTATGGAGACCTTTGCATAAATAGGGATGATTAGCAAAATTCAATTTTTGCCAGATTGGTGATTTTCTTAAACCTTGTCCTAGCAGGGTTAAGGCTGGGTTTAAAAAATTGCCAAGCGGGTGAAAAGTGAATTTTTGATGATTATTCATATTTATGCAAAGGTCTCTTATGGTAGCGAGCCTCATGGTTTTCCCAGCCTTGGCTAAAATTACCTAGAGTCAATTGTATCAAGGACAAATTCCACCTCGAATTCACTTGCTCTGGATCAAGTGACAAAACTTTTTCAAAGTGTTGTTGCGCTTCTTTGAAACACTTTTTTTCTTGAAATAATTGACCTATATTGCTGTGTGCATATGTATGATTTGGATCAAGTAAAAGAGCTTTTTCAAAACATTGTTGTGCCTTGTCATAACGCTTTTTATTGATAAAATACACGCCTTTATTGTTGTAATATTCAGCATTTTTTATATGCTGTTGCTCGCCTAAAAGGTCGATATCCCTCTTTTTTTTGCTTGTTGTTTTTTTCCATTTGAAGTATTTTAGCGTTTTATGTGTGAAACTTTTACATAAATTGAAGTATTTTTTTAAATCCAGTAACAAGGGGTAGAAATTCATCAAGTTGACAAAAATTGAATCCCACCAAAGACTTTAAAAATCAGTCACAAAAACATATGGGGTCATCCGTATTTTTTTAACGGTATTTTGTTTTTAGGGTAGAATGACCCTTAAATTTATACAAGAAATAATTATGTTAGAAAAATTTAGCGTTACCAATTTTAACAAAACACTAACATTTGATTTTACTGCTAGCGACTATCGGTTTAACCCTCAATCTGTTAAAGAAGGGAAGAAAAAATAGTTTTTGACTTTAGAGGCGATAACCTTGTTAGTTTTTTTTGATATCGCCTCACAAGGAATAAGGACTATGGTTTTGTTCTATGAAGAAAAACAAGAGCGTCAATATCTGTATGTTTTTCTTAAACTCTTGTCTGTCAACATCAAAAAAAATAGAAATTGCATGTTAAGCCTTAAAGAATTAACAGAATTACCTTTGAATGACTTTATGAATTTAGTTAGTAAGCACCTTAAAAAAGCCAATTTTTTAGTGAATGGACGGTGTCAAAATCCTAATAGTGTGATTGAACAACACGATATTTTTAATGCTCAATTAAAAAAACACATTGACCCAAATAAAGAGGTAGCCGTATTAAGTGCCTTACCTTTGTTTTATTTAGATTATAAGGGCGTGTCTGCCCTAACAGAGTTTAGCTAATGGACACATATCCAACATGGCAAGATAAATCACTTACACCCGAAGAAAAGGTTAGGGTAGTTGGTGAAGATATTGTGCAATCAACGCAAGAAAACCTATTGAGCGACAGTGATTTAGAGGGCATTAAAAACAAATTGACTAAGGCACGCACGCAGTTGATTTTGGATAGGCCTTTTTTGGGTAATTTGGTGTTGCGTTTGCCGTTAGTGGCAGCAGATTCGTGGTGTAAAACCAGTGCTACAGATGCCAAAAGTTTTTATTACAATCCTGAGTTTATCGATTCACTTAACAAACACCAAATTAAGTTTGTTTTAATTCACGAGGCTTTGCATTGTGCGTTAACTCATTTTGCCCGCCGAGGTAATCGCACCAAGCATAAGTGGGATTTGGCTTGTGATTTTGCTATCAATCCATTGCTGGTTAAAGAGGGCTTTCATCCGCCGATTGATGTGCCGATTTTTCAACAATATGCAGGTATGATTGCTGAAGAAATTTACCCAATGATTGATGACAACCTTAATCAGGAGCCGATGGATCAGCATTTATACGATGACCAAGCGAATGACGATTCTAAGCAATCAGATGGGGGTATGCGTGAAGATCAATTACAACAAGAGCCCAAACCCCAAAGTAAGGCAAACGAAGGTGAGCAGGGCGGTGCCTCTTCCTTGGCGCAACAACCTGCTATTTTGCGTCCTGATGAGATTGAAAAACTGGCCACTCAATGGCAAAAAAATCTTGCTTCAAGTGCACAAATCGCTCAACAAGCGGGCAAATTAGATGGCGAATTTGCCAAATTGGTTGATTTCTTTTTACAGCCTCAAGTCTCATGGCAATCGTTGTTAGCACAATATATGTCAGCACTTGCACGAGATGATTTCAGCTATTCTCGTCCATCACGCAGGAGCGGGGAGGCAATTTTGCCTGCACTTAAATCCCATCAAATAGACATCACTGTCGCAATTGACACTTCTGGCTCCATTTCACAAGAAGAAGTGGATGAGTTTGTCTCGGAAGTGAATGCCATTAAAGCCAATTTGCGTGCCAGCATTACTCTAATTGCCTGTGATGATAAACTTTCTGAGCATTCGCCTTGGCGTTTTGAGGCTTGGGATGCATTGCAGTTTCCTGCCTCTTTAGGCGGGGGCAAGGGCACTAATTTTAACCCTGTGTTTGATTATATTAATGCACAAGATAGGGTTTGCGATGTGTTAATTTACTTTACTGATGCCAAGGGTAAATTCCCTGAAATTGAGCCTAATTACCCTGTTATGTGGCTGGTAAAAGGCAAAGAAGTCATTCCATGGGGCGCTAGGATACAACTACAATGAAAGATTTGTCTGCTACCGAACTCAATGATTATTTAAAAAACAATCAACCTTTACTTCTGGATGTGCGTGAACAATGGGAGTGGGATAAATGCCATTTTAAAAACTCAACACTGTTACCAATGGGGCAAATTATGAGCAATATTGAGCAATTAGACAAAACGCAAGAAACTGTTGTTATTTGTCATCACGGTATTCGCTCTATGCAAGTTGCTCGCTATTTTGATTCTATTGGCTTTGAGTGTATTATCAATTTACAAGGGGGCATTGATGCTTGGGCAAAAAAAATTGATAATTCAATGATTGCTTATTGATTATAATAACTCACCCAATTTATTTTAGACGAAAATTTTTATGAACCAAATCAAGCAAATGTTTGAGCTTCAACAGAAACTTAACGACGCTACTAATGGACTTATTTGGACTGAAGGCGCTACCAAAGAAGGGCGACAAATTTCATGGTTGCGGTGTATTTATATGGAAGCCGCTGAGGCGATTGACTCGTTTAATTGGAAGCACTGGAAAAATATTGAAGGCGAGCCAGATTTAGATAATGCCAAAGTTGAACTGGTGGATATTTGGCATTTTATTATGTCCGAGGCAATTCACTTTGGCGATACTAAATTTGCTGAGGCTTACGCTGATATGCAGCCTGAAAGAGAGATTAATCCAGAACTCACTGTGGAAATTTTAGAAAGAATGCTCGCCATTGCCGCCAGTGCTAATGTTGATAAATCACAAAATGCTTTATATGAAATTACAGGGCTTTTTTTCAAGGCACTGGCGACAATGAACATGGATGTAGCAGAACTTTATAAGCGTTATTTGGTTAAAAATCAGCTTAACACTTTTAGACAAGAACACGGTTATAAAGAGGGTACTTATATCAAATTATGGAGTGGCGTTGAAGACAATGTGGTAGCTTTTAGAATTATGGAAGATTACCCTGACCTAACTCCTGAACAATTTTATGAAAAATTAGAAAAGGCATATACATTGTGATAAAAACACTTAAAACAGAAATACAAAAAGTAATTATTGGACAGGAAGACCTGGTTGACCATTTATTAATTGGACTCATTGCTGGCGGACATATCTTGGTTGAAAGCGTGCCAGGGTTGGCAAAAACCACGGCAATTAATACTTTATCCAAAGCTTTGGGAATTCAATTTAAACGCATTCAGTTTACGCCAGATTTGTTACCCAGTGATTTAACAGGGGCGCAAATTTATAATCCAAAAACAGGTGAATTTAGCGTTAAAAAGGGACCGATTTTTACCAATTTATTACTGGCTGATGAAATCAATCGCGCACCTGCTAAAGTGCAAGCAGCATTACTTGAGGTAATGGCAGAAAGACAGGTAACCATTGCTGATGAAAGTTTTAAACTTGAGCAGCCTTTTTTGGTTATGGCAACCCAAAACCCAGTAGAACAAGAGGGGACTTATCAGTTACCAGAGGCACAACTTGACCGCTTTATGCTAAAAACAGTGCTTGATTACAATACACTAGATGAAGAATTAGAAGTGGTTAGGCGGGTTGCTATTAATGGCTTTGAGCAGGTTGAGCAAGTGGCAGATATGGCGGATATTGTTAAAATGCGACAACAGTTTGAGAAGATTCATGTGGATGATGCAGTGCAAAATTATATGTTAAAAATCATTTTTGCAACACGCTACCCGCAAGATTATGGCTTGGATTCAATCAAACA
Organism: Bathymodiolus heckerae thiotrophic gill symbiont; assembly: GCF_900180345.1. Classification (GTDB taxonomy): domain Bacteria; phylum Pseudomonadota; class Gammaproteobacteria; order PS1; family Pseudothioglobaceae; genus Thiodubiliella. The sequence goes on along the minus strand of NZ_FXLV01000039.1, from coordinate 9,549 downwards.
TTATATTGAGTTTGGTGCCAGTCCAAGAGCGAGTATCGATTTATACAAAGCCAGTTGTGCCAAGGCGTTAATACGGGGCAATGATTTTGTTACACCGCTTGACATTGCCAGCGTGGTAACAGAAGTGTTGCAACATAGAATTGTTTTAAGTTATCAAGCACAGGCTGAAAATATGAGTGTCAAAGCAATTATTAAGCAAATACTTGAGGCGATTCAGGTGCCATAAATTACCAAGCACAAAATAAGATGAGACCTTTGCATAAATAGGGATGATTAGCAAAATTCAATTTTTGCCAGATTGGTGATTTTCTTAAACCTTGTCCTAGCAGGGCTAAGGCTGGGTTTAAAAAATCGCCAAGCGGGTGAAAAGTGGATTTTTGATGATTATTCATATTTATGCAAAGGTCTCAAGATGATAAAGAAGAAGTGAACAATTATTTAAATATGCTTAAAGACACTAGAATACAGTATTTATGATTTATAGAAAAATGATGACTATTTTGCGACAAATCAACGGCAGTTCTGCTCGTTTTTGGGTGAATGAAATGCTAATTCTTGCATCTCTCAAATTGCGTGGTGATAATACGGTGGTTCTCTTATGATGTCAGCACAAGAAATATTGTTGCGTGTTAAAAAGAATGTTTTCACTCAAAAATCAGCCGAGCATTTGTCAAAAATGCGAGGCGATGGTTTGGATTTTTGTGAAATTCGCCCCTATCAGGCAGGCGATGACATTCGCAAAATAAATTTTTCTGCCAGTGGCAAAACTGGTGAATTGCAAACCAATGTTTTTAACGAGGACAGGCAAATTAATGTGGTAATTTGCGTAATGCTTTCCAGCAGTCTACATTTTGGTTCTGTGCGACTGAAAAACGAGTTGATTGCTGAGATTGTTGCACATTTGGCCTATTCCTCTATACAACAAAAAAATCAGACAAAATTGGTGTTTTTCTTTAACAATGAACAGCAAGTTTTTCAACTTGATAATATGGGCAGTTTGCTGGTAGCAACTGAAGCATTGCTAAATTTTGACTTGTTAAAAATACAGATAAATCCTGAGGCATTGAGCACCTACTTGGTTCAACAAGCAAAATCATTGGTTTTTGTGATTGGTGATTTTTACCAGTCCAGTGATTACAGTATGATTGCCCATAAAAACCAAATAAATGCAATACTGGTGCGTGACCCATTAGAAGAGTTACCGCTTTTCGGCACAGAATTAAGTTTAAAAAATGCACAAAACAACAGTAATATTGAAGTGAATTTTGATAAAAAATTAGCAAAAAAATACCAATCTCAATTAAAAATTGAGGACGACAAGCGTTATTTGCATTTTGCTCAACATAAAATCAATGTTGGTAAAATTTACACCAATGACGATGTTTTTGTTAAACTTTCACAGATTTTAAAGTGAGGAAAAGGCACTCAAAACAATAATTATGGATACTTTAAAAGACATTAAACCGCTTGTTACTATTGCAGATAATTCCTTTATTTATCTGCTTATTGTGCTTTTTGTTGTCTTGTTAATGGTGCTAGTTGCAGGTTATTTTGGCTGGAAAAAAATTCAATTAAAGCGTCGCAATGACAAAAAAAGAAAGGCACTCAAAATACTTAAAAACCTTGATTTTAACGACAGCAAAGCCACGGCCTATACATTCAGTCGTTATGCTGGTGCATTGGTGAATGATAGTAATATGACAGATTTTGAACAAATTAATACGGCATTATTAGCTTATAAATACAAAGAAAAAGTTGAGCAATTAGAACAAAATTTAATTGAACAAATCAAGGGGTTTCTTTGTGTTTAGTTTTGAATATCCCTATGTGCTAGCCTCCATTATTGTTGCATTTATTTGTTTGTTTTTCTGTCAAGAGAAAAAACTCTCTATTTATTTTCCACACAGTGAGGGTTTAAAAACTGTCGTAAAATCCAAACAATTGTTAAGCAATGCACTTAAATTTTTAACCCTCAGTTTGGTTATTGTTGCCCTTGCCAGCCCAGTTACAACTAAAGATATAATACTGGACAACAGCGAAGGTTACGAAATCTCATTAATTTTAGATGCCTCTGGATCAATGCAACAAAACAACAAGTTTTCTATTGTAAAAGAGATTGTTGTGGAATTCATTAAACAGCGTAAAACCGATAAATTAGCACTGAGTATTTTTGCAGATTTTGCTTATACTGCCATTCCATTGACTTATGACAAAAAAAGCATTATCAAAATACTCAGTCATATTGAGGTAGGCGTTGCTGGAAAGCAAAAAACAGCACTTTATGAAGCCCTATTTTTGAGTTCAAAACTTTTTAAAGACTCTCAATCTAAAGAAAAAATTGCCATTTTACTTACGGATGGTAAAAATAACACAGACAGTGTGCCACTTGAAGTGGCAATTAAGCGTGCAAAAAGCAACAAAATAAAGGTTTATACAATTGCCATTGGCAATGCAAGAGATTTTAATGCTGAAGTTTTGAGAGAAATTGCACAAGAGACAGGTGCTGAATTCTTTTCAGCCAATAGTGCTCAAGGCATAAAAGACATTTATGCACAAATCAATCAATTAGAAAAAAGCAAAATAAATATCAATAAATATGAAAAGAAAACCTATTATTTTCACTACCCCCTAAGTTTGGCGTTAATACTTTTATTCCTTTATTTTTGGCAGAGAAACACATGGATTTTGAACAAATAGAATTACTTTACGCTCTCATTCCAGTGGCTATGTTGTGGTTTTTTATTCACCACAAGAAGAATAACCTTGAGGCTTTGTTTGCACCTGAAGTGCTGGAAAAAATCAGTTTAGACAAACATGGAATGCGTCTAAAAACACGCCTTAAATTACTGTTATTATCTATTATCTTGATTTTATTGGCGTTGAGTCAACCGACCCTTGACAAGGGCGAAGTTAAGATAAAAAAACACTTGAGTAATTTGGTGGTAGCGATTGATATGTCACACTCTATGTTGGCAAATGATATTTATCCAAGTCGCTTTGAATTTGCAAAAAACAAACTGCTGCACAATCTGAATAAAATCAATGGCTGGCGTGTTGCGGTTTTAGGGTTCACCAGTCAAACTTTTTTAGTTTCTCCTTTAACAGACGATTTTTCCAGTCTTGAGTTCTTAATTAAAAATTTACATACAGGTAGTATCAACCTAAAAGGCACCAATATACTCAATTTATTGCAAGCCGCCAATGATTTGATAGATAAGACAGAAAACAAGCAAATATTACTGCTGACCGATGGCGGTGATGACAGTAGCTTTGAAGGGGAAATTGCGTATGCAATAGAGCAAAATCTACAAATTTTTATTTTTGATATTGCCAGCAAGAGTGGGGGCAGTATTCGCACTGAAAATGGGCTTTTGAAAGACCAAAACAAAAATATTGTCCATGTTAGGGAGAATCCAAATATTAGAACATTAGCGACCCAAACGCACGGGAAATATTTAAAATATTCCTTAAATAATAACGACCTATCAAATTTTATCAATACTTTTAATCGGCATAACAACAGCAAGGATATGAAAATTAATCAAAAGCGTCAATTGTTTTATTACCCCTTGTTACTTGCTTTGGCATTGTTATTTTTCGCATTTTTTTCCTTACCTAGAAAACCATGAAATTTATTTTTTTTGTATTATTGTCAATGAATGTAGAGGCAGGATTGCTGGATTTTTTGCACATTGAGCAAGCCAATAACGCTTATCAAAAGCAAGACTATAAAGTGGCTACGGAAAAGTTTGCTGATATTAACAATGACGCTGCACAGCTAAACCAAGCAAATAGCCTTTACAAACAAGGTTTATACGAGAAAGCACTGGAAAAATATCAAAGCGTTAAACAAAAAGATTTGGATTTTAATCGTTTGTATAATACTGGCAATACTTACGCTAAATTAAAAAAGATTGATGAAGCTATTGACAGTTACACAGAGGCGTTAAAATTAAAACAAGATAAAGATGCCTTGTTTAATTTAAAAATGTTAAAACAACAAAAGGCCAAACGAAAAAAGAACGAACAAGCCAAGAATAGCAAAGATAATAAAAAACAGAAAAAAGGCAAAGAGCAAGAAAAGCAACAACAGAACAGTAAGAAAAATAGCAAGAAACGCAAAGATAAAGACAAAAAAGACAGTAAAAAAGAACAGCGGCAACAAGAGAAAAAATTGGATGCCATTAAACAGCAGCGATGGGAAAAGTCTCTTAATAAAGACCTTAGAACCTTGCTTATTCCACTCAATAAACAGAATAATAACGATGATGATAAAAAAAATCTTTGGTAGTTTATTTTTACTACTTAGCACCCCAATTTTTGCACTCAGTTCAGCCAATGTTAATCAGACATGGTTTTATCCGGGAAAAGTCATTGTTTTAACTTTGAATGCTGATAGCGGCGAAGCTGTGTTTCCTGTGATTAGCAATATTGCAGGATACCCTGTTTTAAACACAAATAATTCTCAAAGAATTAGTATTGTTAACAATAGACGCACTATAAAAAATAGTAAATCCTATGCTTTTAAACCTTTAAAAAGCTTACAAATTCCAGCCTACACACTAACAGTAGATGGTGTCAAGCAAACCACTCAACCCATAAAAATAACCTTTAAAAAGCCAAGCAAAGCTAAAGCAGGGGATGATTATATTTTGCAAATTGAGATGGACAGAACAACATTTTTTTTAGGTGATACTGTTAATTTAAACATTACTTTTAAAGCAAAAAAATCCTTGCCACTTATCAATCAAATCTCTCTTTCCACGCCCGATTCAAAAGATTTGTTGTTTATCAAAAATAACAAAGTAATACGCACTCCTGATGAAAACTATCATGTTCAAACATTGAGTTACAAAGTTAGTGCAAACAATTTTGGCACCATTCATATCCCAAGTTTGGTTGCCACTATTGGCAATCAAAATAACGGTATTTTTAGTAATTTTTTTGACACAAGGCAAAGGCAAAATCAGAAAAAAGTATTTTCAAACGCCTTAACATTAACCGTAAAACCCCTGCCAGATGCACTCAGAATTTTTGGTAATTTTAACTTCAAGGCTATTGTTGACAAAACTCAAGTTAAGCAAGGGGAAGCCGTTAATTTAACAGTAAGTATCGTTGGCAAAGGTAATTTTGAAGATATTGAAGCTTTTAAAATTGAGATTGATAATACTACTATTTACAGTGATGATGCGGTTACCAGTTACAAGGATTGGCAGCAAAAATTTGCCATTATTGGTGGGCAAAGTTTCGTCATACCCAGCCTAAAACTTAATTATTTTGACAAAACAACCCAAACCAAAAAAACCATTAACACCCAACCTATTAACATTCAAGTCGATAAAGCCAGTCCTGTCATAGCAACAACCGAAACCCTTGTAAAACCCGACAATAAAACACCAGTCAATAATAAATTAAAATATTATTACCTCTTACTAGGGCTTGTCATCGGTGCACTTATCAGTTTTTTAAGTATAAAACTTAACAACAGGCAAAAGCCGGCAAAAAATCAAGATTTAATCAAACAAATCAAATCTAGCAAAGGCGATAAAGCTTTGTTTGACTTGCTGCTACCCCTTAATTTAAGCGAACTCGATCCTATACTGCAACAATTAGAGGCCAATCTTTACAAAGGCGAAACACACAAAATTAACAAAAAAGCCATAATGACACTTATTCAATCAGGTAACTTCTAAATAAGTCTTGCTTGATTTTCTGGGCAAGAAAATTTTAAATTTACTATTATAATGTTACTATGATTAAACTTACTGAATATAGTCACGGACAAGGATGTGGTTGCAAAATATCACCCAAAATTTTGGATAAGATTTTAGTTTCATCTATTGATGAAATTATTGACCCTAATTTGCTAGTGAGCAACCATTCCCGTGATGATGCCGCCGTGTATGATCTGGGCAATGGCGAAGCGGTTATTAGCACTACCGACTTTTTTATGCCAATTGTTGACGACCCATTTACTTTTGGGAGAATTGCTGCGACTAATGCGATTAGTGATGTGTATGCGATGGGTGGTGTGCCATTGATGGCAATTGCTATTTTTGGCTGGCCGTTGGATAAATTGCCTGCCGAAGTAGGGCAACGGGTTATTGAAGGTGGTCGTAGCGTGTGCCAAGCGGCAGGGATGATGCTTGCAGGTGGACATAGTATTGACTCGCCTGAGCCAATTTTTGGTTTGGCAGTAACGGGTAAAGTAGCGATTGAACATCTAAAAAGAAATTCAACTGCCAAAGTAGGGGACAAGATATACCTTACCAAACCCTTAGGCATTGGCATTTTAACTACTGCACAAAAACAAAAGAAAATCACGCCCGAAGATGAAAAATGCGCCACGGATATTATGTGTCAACTCAACGATATTGGCGCCAAATTAGCCAGTATCAAGGGTATTAATGCCATGACCGATGTTACTGGCTTTGGATTAGGTGGACATTTATCAGAAGTTTGCTTGGGCTCTAAAGTATCCGCAATCATTGAATATAATAAAGTGCCAATACTGCCAAATATCAAAAGTTATTTAGCCAATGGTTGCTCACCCGGTGGTGCACAACGCAATTTTGAGAGTTATGGACACCACCTCAGCGCAATGGGTAGCGAAGTGCAATCCATTATTTGTGACCCACAGACCAGTGGCGGCTTGTTAATAATGGTATCTACAGACGCAGAATCTGAATTTCATCAAACAATGAACAAAGCAGGTTTTGATTTAGAAGCAATGGGTGAAATTACAGCAAGCAACAGCAATAAACCTATCGTGCAAATCAACACCAGTTCCCGGCTCGGGACAAAATGTCCCGAGCCGGGAACTGTTTAAAGGATGACACCACAAATCACCGATTTCTCTCGTCTATTTGCTGAAGATATGCCTTTAATTGACACTAGAGCGCCGATTGAATTCGCACAGGGTGCTTTTCCGCAGTCGAAAAATCTGCCACTCATGAGTGATAAAGACCGGAAGTTAGTGGGCACTTGTTATAAAAATCAAGGGCAAGAAAAGGCCATCGTACTGGGGCATAAACTAGTGCAAGGTAAAATTAAAGATGCGCGCATAAGTGCATGGTTAGAGTTTATTCAAAACAACCCCAATGGTGCACTTTATTGTTTTCGTGGTGGACTGCGTAGTCAAATCAGCCAACAATGGATTCATGAGGCTTCAAATATTAACTACCCTCGCATTAAAGGTGGTTATAAGGCACTTCGCCGCTTTTTAATTGACGAAACTGCCAGAATAATGCACAACATTACCCCGATTGTTATTGGCGGGCAAACGGGCTGTGGAAAGACATTGCTGTTAAATCAAATAAATCATAAAATCGACCTAGAGGGTTTGGCCAACCATCGTGGTTCGGCTTTTGGCAACACCACCACAAAGCAACCACCACAAATTGATTTTGAAAATGCGTTAGCTGTCCAGTTAATTAAACAACAGCATTACTTGCAACTTGTATTTGAAGATGAGGGTTCAAATATTGGCACAGTACATATTCCCGACTGTATTCAAACCAAAACCAAACAAGCTGACTTAATCCTACTCGAAGCCAGTATTGAAGAGCGCCTAACGGTTAGCATGGACGCCTATGTTATCAATATGCACAGCGATTTTATTGCAAAAGACAGGGTTAATGGTTTTGATAATTTTGCCAATTATTGGCTAAGAAGTCTAGAAAAAATTCAAAAACGCTTAGGACTAGAGCGTTACAAAGCTTTGCTTAAAATGCTCAATAATGCACTTTTGCATTATCAACAAAACGATTCATCTTATTTTTACCCAGTAGTAGAGATATTATTAGTAGATTATTACGACCCAATGTACAACTATCAAATTCAGAAAAAAATGGATAGAGTGGTATTTAATGGCAATGCAGATGCAGTGTTAGCTTATCTAAAAAAGTAAAGACTGGTTTCTTGATCCGATTTTAATATCGGTAATTGGCATGGCGCGGCAGGCTAAGATTTCCCCTTGGGAAAGTGGTACTAAGCAGTCTTTATGGGTAACATTACCAGATAAAAGCTGTAATACACAACTGCCACAATGTCCTTGACGACACGAATGGTTAATAAGCACATTGTGTTGCTCAAGCTCGGTAAGAATGGAATGCTCGCCATAGACATATAGCGACTCAGTTTTACCATTGATATTATCAACATCAATTCTAAACATTTATCACAATTCAAAACCGTTAAAATCGGCATCTTGTTCATCAAGCGTGTTATCAATCGCACTGACCAAATACGAGGTGATTTCGGTTTCTTGTGGGGCGACTTGCACATTGTCAGAATCCAACCAATGGTTAATCCAAGGCAGAGGATTGGTGCGTTCACCAAATATAGGGGTTAGATTTAAGGCTCTCATGCGTATATTGGTGATGTATTCTAAGTATTGTTTCAGAATTTCTGCATTTAAGCCAATCATCGAGCCATCACGGAATAAATATTCTGTCCAGTCTTTTTCTTGCTCACAGGCTTCTCTAAACATAGTAATGACTTCGCCCTCGCATTCTTTGGCGATTTTCTGCATATCAGGATCGTCCTTACCCTCACGCATCAAATTAAGCATATGCTGAGTGCCTGTAAGGTGTAGCGCCTCATCACGGGCAATCATTTTGATAATCTTAGCATTACCCTCCATCACTTTGCGCTCGGCAAAGGCAAATGAACAGGCAAAGCTCACATAGAATCGCACTGCCTCGAGGATATTGACCGACATAATAGTGAGGTAAAGCTGTCTTTTTAAGCAGTATAGGTCAATGCTAACTTCAGTTTCTTGAATAATGGCTTTACCTGTGCCGTGTAATAAATACGCCTGAGTGCATTTAATTAACTCATCGTAGTGCTTAGAGACGCTCTCAGCACGCTTAATAATTTCATCGGTTTTCATAATATCATCAAACACCACACCCGGCTCATTCACAATGGCACGAATAATATGCGTATAAGAACGAGAATGAATTGTCTCAGAAAACGACCAAGTTTCAATCCAGTTTTCTAATTCTGGCAAGGAAACAATCGGCAAAAAAGCAATACTAGGGCTTCTACCTTGCACAGAATCAAGCAAAATTTGGTATTGTAAATTGGAAATAAAAATGTGTTTTTCATTAGGCAATAATTTAGAAAAATCTATTTTATCCTTAGAAACATCAATCTCTTCAGGTCGCCAAAAAAACGACAGTTGTTTTTCTGTCAATTTTTCGAACATTTCAAACTTTTGCTTATCAAAACGCGCCACATTTACGCTATGACCAAAAAACATTGGCTCGGTTAATGTATCACTCACTTCCTTGCTAAAAATACTATATGACATAAATGCCCTCCAATTCCTGTTTAAATTCGTTTTCGTTTTCGTGGTTATAAAATTTAAGCCCAATAATTTTGTATTCTTTATTGGAATAACTTTGTAATGTTCTAATCAACTTGGACACATTTCAAGCCACTTTTTTCAATTCAGCCATCTTTTCTGCTGGGGTTAAATACCCAATAGCTGAATGAATCCTTTTGTAATTATAAAAATAAATATAACTCTCTACATTTTCCACT
>NZ_FXLV01000038.1 GCF_900180345.1 Bathymodiolus heckerae thiotrophic gill symbiont | reverse complement strand
TTCAATTTTTGCCAGATTGGTGATTTTCTTAAACCTTGTCCTAGCAGGGCTAAGGCTGGGTTTAAAAAATTGCCAAGCGGGTGAAAAGTGGATTTTTGATGATTATTCATATTTATGCAAAGGTCTCTATATAATTACCGCCAATGAAAAAAAGAAAAACCATTCTACAACGGCTATTGGTTATTGTTGCTATTGTTAGTTTTCGTATTTACCAACAGCAAGACCTTGTTACGGGCATGGCGCCAAATTTCACCTCTAAAACACTAAGTGGTGAGATTATTAACAGCAAGCCTTTGCCCAATCAAGCCGTCTTGATACATTTTTGGGCAACTTGGTGTGGTGTTTGTGCGCTTGAAAATGATAATATTCAAACACTGAGTGAGGATTATCGAGTGCTCAATATCGCCATGCAATCAGGCACAGACGCCGAACTCAAACAATACGCCGACGAGCACAATATGCGCCTTGATAATATGATTAACGATAGCTCAGGCTCGCTGGCAAGATTGTTTGGCGTGCGTGCTACGCCCAGTAGTTTTTTTGTTAATCCCAAAGGTAGCATTCAATTCATTGAAGTTGGTTATGTTTCTACACTTGGGTATAAACTAAGGCTGTGGTGGATTGAGGTATTTAGCTAGATTGTGGTAAAATTTTTGCTATAAAATATTCAACAGCACTATGACTCAAGATTTAAATAATGAATAAAATTGCTTTACTCTAATTCTATGGATTGGCATCCTGCAGTAGATAATTTATTAAAAAATGAATCTGCACAAAACCTAAAGGCTTTTTTACAACAGCAAAAACAAGCCAAGAAAGTGATTTTTCCACATTCTAGCAATTGGTTTAGAGCGTTCGAATTAACGCCATTTAATGAAGTCAAGGTGGTGATTTTGGGTCAAGACCCTTATCACGGAGATGGGCAGGCGCATGGGCTGAGTTTTTCTGTGCCAGAGGGCGTACCAACGCCACCCTCACTGAAAAACATTTATAAAGAATTGGTATTAGACCTTGGTATTGAGGCTAGTATGAATGGCAATCTTGAGCGCTGGGCAACACAGGGCGTGTTGTTGCTCAACAGTGTATTGACCGTGGAGAAAAATACCCCTGGATCACACGCTCAATCGGGTTGGGTGGATTTCACCGATGGCGTTATTGGCATACTCAGCGAACAAAGGGAAAATTTGGTGTTTTTATTATGGGGCGCTTATGCTCAACGGAAGACAGAATTGATTGACCAAGATAGGCATTTAGTTTTAAGTGCCACTCACCCTTCTCCATTCTCAGCATATAAAGGGTTTTTTGGTTGTAAGCATTTTTCTAAAGCCAATGAATATCTTAAAATGCACCATCAAAAAACAATAAATTGGTAGATAGGAATGATGAAACTTGTGATTGACGACGCGTGTTATGCGTATGAAAAAATATTTGGTAAATTTGGCAATATTACCGCTATTACTGGCAGAGATATTAACGCCAGTACGCTCAAAGATGCAGATGTATTGATTGTGCGTTCACGCACTAAAGTCAACGAAGACTTGCTCAAAGACAGCCAAGTTAAATTTGTTGGCTCAACGGTGGCAGGACTTGAACATATTGACCAAACCTATCTAAGAGGTAACAGCATTGCGTTTTTCTCGGCTCAGGGCTGTAATGCAATGGCAGTGGCAGAGTTTGTCATTAATGCGATTGTTAATTTAGCAAGCAAACATAATTTTGATTATCAAAACAAGACTTTGGGTATTATTGGCGTTGGCAATGTTGGATCAAGGCTTGCAGCTAAGGCTGAATTACTGGGTATCAAGACCTTACTGAATGACCCACCGCGGCAAGACAGTGAGGATTTACCTGATTTCGTGGATTTAAAAACAGCATTAAGTGCAGATATGGTGTCGTTTCACACGCCGCTTTCGTTTGACGGAAAACACCCCTCTCATCAACTACTGAACGAGCATAATTTTCATTATATTGGTGAAAAAACCATCCTTTTTAATGCCGCACGAGGGGGGGTTATCAAGGAGGATATTTGGCAAAAAACCAAAACACTTGAGAATGTAATTGATTGCTGGGAAGATGAGCCTAACATCAATCAAAGCCTGCAAAAAAATGCTTATTGGGCAACACCGCATATTGCGGGACACTCAGTTGATGCAAAATTTATGGGTAGTTTTATGGTGTATGAAGCGTTGTGCACTTTCTTAGGCGAAAAACAAGATAAGGACATCAAGAATTTAATTAATCCTGATGAGTTATCTATTAATAAAGATACTTTAAAAGACAGTTTAAATGAAATTTACGATTTTCAACAAGATGTGCGTGCCATTCAAGATATTAGCAATTTTGAAAATTATCGCAGAAACTACCCTGTTCGCTACGAATGGCATCATTTTAAAAGCAAAGTTACTTTACCAATTGAGACCACTGCATTAATCCATTACAACCTTATGAAACGCATAAAATAGCACCTTTTTACCCAAAAACTATACAGCAATCCTTGTAGGATGATAAATAACTGGCTATTCTCCTCATTTTTGGATAAAAATGCACTATTTTTTATATTCCCTAAGTCGCACTGGGTTAATGCAGTGGTCTCAAAAAGGATAAAAATTTCTTTTGCTATTGTGCAATAAAAAAACCCAAGTAAAAACTTGGGTTTTTTATTGAAATTAAAAATATGATTTACCAAAATTTACCAACTTAAAAAATATTTAAGTTGGTGAATATTAGCATAGGATGTGAATTGGTAGGTGCACCTACGCCTCCCTCAGTTGAGTAACCCCAAGCCGTGATTGAGCCATCAGGCTTAAGGGCGGAAAAGGCACTACGAGTAGAATAAATCTTGGTATAGCCACTGTCAGTGGGTGCATCTGAGACTCCACTACTTGAGTCACCCCAAACCGTGATTGAACCATCGGATTTAAGGGCAGCAAAGGCATAATAATTGGAATAGATCTTGGTATAGCCACTATCGGTGGGTGCGCCTGAGCCTCCATAACTTGAGTCACCCCAAGCCGTAATTGAACCATCGGGCTTAAGGGCAGCAAAGGCGTAACCAGTTGAATAAATCTTGGTATAGCCGCTGTCGGTGGGTGCGCCTGAGCTTCCATGACTTAAGTCACCCCAAGCCGTGATTGAACCATCGGATTTAAGGGCAGAAAAGGCGTAACGAGTTGAAGAAATCTTGGTATAGCCGCTGTCGGTGGGTGCACCTGAGCCTCCCCAATCTGAGCGACCCCAAGCCGTGATTGAACCATCGGATTTAAGGGCGGCAAAGGCAGAGTCAGTTGAATAAATCTTGGTATAACCGCTGTCAGTGGGTGCATCTGAGTAACCCCAAGCTGTGATTGAACCATCGGATTTAAGAGCGGCAAAGGCGTAACGAGTTGAATAAATCTTGGTATAACCGCTGTCGGTGGGTACACCTGAACCTCCAACATTTGAGTCACCCCAAACTGTGATTGAACCATCGGATTTAAGAGCGGCAAAGGCGTAACGAGTTGAATAAATCTTGGTATAACCACTGTCGGTGGGTGCGCCTGAACCTCCAAGAGCCGATTTGCCCCAAGCCGTGATTGAACCATCGGGCTTAAGGGCGGCAAAGGCGTAACCAGTTGAATAAATCTTGGTATAGCCGCTATCGGTGGGTGCACCTGAGCCTCCATAACTTGAGTCACCCCAAGCCGTGATTGAACCATCGGATTTAAGGGCGGCAAAAGCATAACGAGTTGAAGAAATCTTGGTATAACCGCTGTCGGTGGGTGCACCTGAGCCTCCATCAGCTGAACTACCCCAAGCCACGATTGAACCATCTGGCTTAAGGGTGGCAAAGGCAACAAGATTAGGAGTATTTGATGCATTATAAAATCCACCAAAATTATTACGAGCACTAGAATAATCCATTTCAGAAAAACGCCAATGATCTACTGAAGTCTTGCTACTAATATTTTGCCAAATCTGTGAATTACAATACTCAAGTAAGTTGCTGGTGGTATTATAGAAAATTGCGCCTGCGCTGTTGACATCACATTGGCTGTTGCTTGGGAGCCTTTCTACGGCACCCCAAACCATGATTGAGCCATCGGGCTTAAGGGCGGCAAAGGCAGAGTCAGTTGAATAAATCTTGGTATAGCCGCTGTTAGTAGGTGCGCCCGAGCCTCCAAGACCTGATCCACCCCAAGCTGTGATTGAACCATCGGACTTAAGGGCAGCAAAGGCATAATTAGTTGAATAAATCTTGGTATAACCACTGTCAGTGGGTGCATCTGAGCCTCCACGATCTGAGCGACCCCAAGTTGAGATTGAGCCATTGGATTTAAGGGCAGCAAAGGCACCTGCAGTTGAATAAATCTTGACATAGCCGCTGTCGGTGGGTGCGCCTGAGCCTCCAGCATTTGAGTCACCCCAAGCCGTGATTGAACCATCGGATTTAAGGGCGGCAAAGGTATAATCAATTGAATAAATCTCGGTATAGCCGCTGTCGGTGGGTGCGCCTGAGCCTCCCCAATTTGGGTTACCCCAAGCCGTAATTGAACCATCGGACTTAAGGACGGAAAAGCCACCTATAGTTGAATAAATCTTGGTATAACCGCTGTCGGTGGGTGCGCCTGAGCCCCCCCAATCTGAGTCACCCCAAACCGTGATTGAGCCATCAGTTTTAAGGGCGGCAAAGGCGTAACGAGTTGAATAAATCTTGGTATAGCCGCTGTCAGTGGGTGCGTCTGAGCCTCCATAACTTGAATGACCCCAAGTCGTGATTGAACCATCGGGTTTAAGGGCGGCAAAGGCATAACCAGCTGAATAAATCTTGGTATAACCGCTGTCGGTAGGTGCGCCTGAGCCTCCCCAATCTGAGTCACCCCAAACCGTGATTGAGCCATCGAGCTTAAGGGCGGCAAAGGCATAACCAGTTGAATAAATCTTGGTATAGCCACTATCGGTGGGTGCGCCTAAGCCCCCATAACTTGAGTTACCCCAAGCCGTGATTGAACCATCGGCTTTAAGGGCAGCAAAGGCAAAAACAGTTGAATAAATCTTGGTATAGCCACTATCAGTGGGTGCGCCTGAGCCCCCATCAGTTGAGCTACCCCAAGCCGTGATTGAGCCATCGGGCTTAAGGAAGGCAAAGGCAGTAAGATTAGGAGTATTTGATGCATTATAAAATCCACCAAAATTATTACGAGCACTAGAATAATCTATTTCAGGAAAATGCCAATGCCCTGCTGAACCGCTAGTGTTGCCATCTACCACCTTGTCAGAAGTAAGGAAGGCAGGGTATGGATAGGTGCTAGATTGTGTGGTGGATTTACCAAGGACTAGGATAATGCTGTTGTTAGCGTATACTGTAGTTGGTAAAATAATGACAGATGCTAATATTAAAGCACGAGTAAACTTTTTGCTGGTGTAAATTAAATTCATTTGATATGTGTTCTCTTTTTTATATTCTGTTATGAGTATAGGGTTAGTTAAATTTTTTGTCAAATGTTTTTAAAAAAAACTTCTATTTGAGACCTTTGCATAAATATGAATAATCATCAAAAATCCACTTTTCACCCGCTTGGCGATTTTTTAAACCCAGCCTTAGCCCTGCTAGGACAAGGTTTAATAAAATCACCAATCTGGCAAAAATTGAATTTTGCTAATCATCCCTATTTATGCAAAGGTCTCATAGTATAATTATTACTTCATTTGTAAAAGAGTAATATTGTGGCAATTAGGCAAATAAACATGGCTATTCTTAACAAGGTTAAAGCAGAGAGAGTTACTTGTATTAATGCCTTACCAAATAAGTCTTGCGATAAACTGCAAGGATTAAATGCAAGCAATAAAGACCTTAAAGTTGCTAAAATAATTGGCTAAATATTCTCTTAATGTTCATTATGAGCTCTCAAAACACTAGTATCAAGGTGTTTA
Source organism: Bathymodiolus heckerae thiotrophic gill symbiont (assembly GCF_900180345.1). Lineage (GTDB taxonomy): Bacteria > Pseudomonadota > Gammaproteobacteria > PS1 > Pseudothioglobaceae > Thiodubiliella. The sequence continues at coordinate 9,970 of NZ_FXLV01000038.1, read as the reverse complement.
TTGGCAATATTTATATGAAAATAATTTATACCAATTGTTAATTGCATCAACTAGGTATTTAGCATAACTATTTGAGCAAGTGGTTTATAAAAACAATGCTAACTTACAACACAAACTTTGTCTAAAAAAAATCTATGAAAATACAACAAATTAAAGCAAGAGAAATTCTTGATTCCAGAGGTAATCCAACTATTGAAGCGGATGTAATTCTTAATAATGGCACTATCGGCAGTGCAATGGTGCCATCAGGCGCCTCAACAGGTGCACGAGAAGCATTGGAATTGCGTGATGGGGATAAATCTCGTTATCTAGGCAAAGGCGTGTTAAAAGCGGTGGCTTTTATTAACACTGAAATTGCTCAGGCATTAATCGGTTTTGATATTACCGACCTTGCCAAGATTGATGCGGCAATGATTACATTGGATGGCACAGAAACAAAATCTCGTTTAGGTGCAAATGCTATTCTAGCGGTTTCTTTAGCGGCAGCTCATGCAAATGCAAATGGGCAAAATAAGCCTTTATATGACACACTTAATTTGGGTGAAAAATACAGGTTACCAGTGCCAATGATGAACATTATCAACGGTGGCGAACATGCTAATAATAGTGTGGATATTCAAGAATTTATGATCATTCCTGCAGGTGCACCGAGTTTTAAAGAGGCATTGCGTTATGGTGCTGAGATTTTCCATCATTTAAAGGCAGTGTTAGAGGCTAAAGGGCTGAATACAGCAGTGGGTGATGAAGGTGGATTTGCACCTGATTTAACTTCAAATGAAGAGGCAATTAAAGTCATTTTAGAGGCAATTGAAAAAGCAGGCTATACCGCAGGTAAAGATATTTTTATCGGCATTGATGCTGCCAGTTCCGAATTTTATGAAAATGGCACTTACCACCTTGCTTCTGAAAATCGCTCACTAACTTCTGCGGAGTTTGTTGATTATTTGGCGAACTGGGTAGAGAATTATCCTATTATTTCTATCGAAGATGGAATGGATGAAGGCGATTGGGATGGCTGGGATTTGTTGACTAAAAAAATTGGCGATAAAGTGCAATTGGTTGGTGATGATTTATTTGTAACAAATAGTAAAATCCTTGCCGAAGGTATCGATAAGAGTATCGCCAATTCAATCCTCATAAAAGTTAATCAAATTGGCACATTAAGTGAAACTTTTACTGCTATGGAAATGGCGAATAAGGCTGGTTACACTTGCGTTATGTCACATCGCTCTGGCGAAACTGAAGATACGACTATTGCAGATTTAGCGGTGGCAACAGGCTGTGGTCAGATTAAAACTGGTTCACTTTCTCGCTCTGATCGTTTGGCAAAATATAACCGCCTATTACGCATTGAAGAAGCACTGGGTGCAAATGCCATTTACCCTGGGCTTGCAGCATTTAATCACTTAAATTAAACGCACAGTCATTTGGATACACTTTCAATTTCTTGGTTAATTGTCCTTCTTGTGGGGCTTATTTTGGCTTCTGCTTTTTTTTCATCAGCAGAAACCTCAATGATGGCGATTAATCGCTATCGTCTGAAAGCACTTGCCAAAACTAATAAAAATGCCAAACGCACTGAGTGCTTATTAGAGGATTTAGACTCTTTAATTGGCACAATTTTGTTGGGTAATAATTTGGTGAATATTTTTGCCTCAAGCATTGCCACCATATTAGCGATTAAATTATGGGGGGATGGTTCGGTAATATTGGCATCACTGGCACTAACTTTTATTATTCTTGTGTTTGCCGAAACCACGCCCAAAACTTTTGCCGCCAAAAACCCTGAAAAAATCGCCCTACCCGCTTCGATTATCATCAAGGTGTTTATTCAAATTTTCAAACCTTTTGTTTGGCTGATTGCACAATTAAGCAAAGGGATTCTTGCAGTTTTAGGTATCAAAGAAAAAAGCCATACTGATGACATTAGTTCAGAGGAATTAAAAATGGTGGTGAATGATGCTAAACCAATTATTGCTTCAAATTATCAAAAAATGTTACTTAATATTATCGATTTAGAAAAGGTGAAAGTTGAGGATATTATGATTCCAAGGCATGAGCTTATCAGTATTGACACCAGTAAACCTGATGAAATTATCAAACAACTACAACGCACACAGCACACACGCTTACTGACTTACGATACATCGAGTAACAACATTACAGGTGTGCTACATATGCGTAATGTGGTTAATTTATACGCCAAGGATGCATTCAGTGTTGAGAATGTCTTGGCGTTGATTCGCAAACCGTATTTTGTGCCAGAAGGCACTTCTTTAGCACATCAATTAAAGCATTTTCAAATGCAAAAAAGACGCTTGGGATTGGTAGTAGATGAATATGGTGAAATACGCGGCTTGATTGTTTTGGAAGATATTTTAGAAGAGATTGTGGGGCAATTCACTTCCAATCAAAATGAGAGTATCGATGAAGTTATCAAGCAGGAAGATGGCAGTTATTTGGTTGACCCAAGGGTTAGCATTCGGGAACTTAATGCCTTATTAGACACCAATCTTAGCGTTGACAAAGCCAAAACTTTAAACGGGCTTATTTTAGAAGAATTACAAAGCATTCCAACGCGTGATGTTAGTATAAAAATTGATAATATCTTAATTGATATCATACAAATTACCAACAGAACCATTAAATTGGTTAGATTGACAAAGATTGACCCATCTTAACCCCTTGCCCAGATTGCAAATCAAATTGGTGTGTATTGCTTAGTAAAATCACTGTTGAACCCATATTAAAACGCCCCAGTTCTTCTCCTTTTTTAAGGCGTATGTCTTTGCCACTATAATCCACACTAAATTGCTTGCCATAAGGTGGGGTAATTTGACCGTGCCACACAGTCTCCATACTGCCTACAAAAATCGCACCCACCAAGACAATGGTATGAGTATCAAAATAACAAACAACACGCTCATTTCTGGCAAAAATATTATCCACCGAACTAACGGTTTGCTGATTCACCGAAAAAAAATCACCGCCGATATAATCCATTCTTAACAGTTTGCCATCAAGTGGTGCATGAATGCGATGATAGTTACTTGGAGATAAATAAATGGTGGCAAAATTCTGGAATTTTTTTTCATCATTAAGCAAAGCTTTTAAACTAAACTTTTTGCCTTTTGCTTGAATTAAATCACCATTTTTAATACTACCAGCTTGCGATACCATTCCATCCACAGGGCTGATTAGCCCCTCACCAAGCGGACGCGCATTGGCTTTGAGCTTGCGGGTAAAAAAATCATTAAAAGTTTGATAATCTTTTATGTTTTCCCGCACTGCCTCAGATAAATCAACATGATACGATTTCACAAACCAAGCAATAAAATTATTCTTAATCCAAGTATTTTCAATGCGTGCAAAATGAAACATTAACTTTGAAAGTAAATGCTGTGGTAATAAGTATTGTAGCCAAGTCATCATAATTTTGATTGAATGAAAATCAATGCATTATCAAACTTCACTTCAATTTTATCTGGTTCACTTCTCGCTTTGTATTCCACATTGCCATTATCAGCATGTGTATCACTAAGCACCACACGATGAGGAATACCTAAAAGTTCGCTATCAGCAAACATAATGCCAGCTCGTTCTTTTCTATCGTCAAGCAAAACTTCAATACCTGCACTCAAGCATTGCTGATACAACTCGTCTGCCAAAGCTCTAACACGGGTAGATTTGTTATAATTAATCGGCACAATCACCAGTTGAAAAGGGGCAATACTGGTAGGAAAAACAATGCCTTTATCATCATAATTTTGCTCAATTGCCGCTGCCACAACACGGGTTACGCCAATACCATAACAGCCCATCGTCATCGTTACTGCCTTGCCAGATTCGCCAATGACATTGGCATTCATCGCTTTAGAATATTTATCACCCAACTGGAAAATATGCCCCACTTCGATGCCTCGTTTAATCACCAATTTACCTTTGCCATCAGGGGAATCATCACCTGCAACAGCATTGCGTAAATCAGCAGATTCAAATTCAATATCCCCCCAATTGGCACCCGTTAGATGATAATCCCACTCATTAGCACCACAAACAAAATCACACATAACTTCGGCAGTATAATCCACGACTAAATCAATACTCAATGCATTAACGCCAATAAAACCTTTCTTTAAATCTAGGCGTTTAATTTCATCATCTGTGGCAAATTCAAATTCACCCCATAAATTTTGCACCTTAATTTCATTTAATTCGTGGTCGCCACGAAGTGCTAAGGCTTTATAACCGCTGGCGGTTTTAATGATTAAAGTTTTAATGCAATCCGATGGTTTGATATTTAAGAACTCAGCAACCTCCTCAATACTGGTTTTTTTCTTGGTCAACACTTTTTCTTCTACAGCCTCAGGTGTGCCGATACGCACTTGTTTAGAAAAAGCCACTTTTTCAATATTAGCAGCATAATCTGATTCATCTGAAAAGCAAATCGCATCCTCACCACTGTCTGCCAACACATGAAACTCAATAGAATTTTCACCACCAATGCTACCACTGTCGGCTAATACTGGGCGATAATCTAAACCAAGGCGTTCAAAAATTGCACAATAAGTGGCGTGCATTTTGTCAAATTCTACCTGCAAACTGTCTGCATCTAAATGAAAAGAATAAGCATCTTTCATAATAAATTCACGCGAACGCATCACCCCAAAACGAGGACGAATTTCATCACGAAACTTGGTTTGAATCTGATAAAAATTCATCGGCAACTGCTTATAACTACGCAAATATTGTGCTGCCAAATGCGTAACCACTTCTTCGTGTGTTGGTCCTAGGCAAAATTCACGCTGATGCCTATCACTAAAACGCAATAATTCTGCCCCATATTGATCCCAACGACCTGATTCTTGCCACAACTCTGCTGGCTGTGCCACAGGCATCAATATTTCCTGTGCACCTGAGCGATTCATTTCTTCACGGATGATTTTCTCTACTTTTTGCAAAACTCTCAGTCCCGCTGGCAAATAGGAATACAAGCCTGATGCCAATTTAGAAATAAGCCCCGCACGAATCATTAACTGATGCGAGATAATTTTTGCATCATTTGGTGCTTCTTTTTGTGTTGGAATGAGAATTTGACTGGTTTTCATTATATAATAGTAAAATTTTAAAACAAACAATTTTACCTATGCCTGATTTCACTATGCCTGATTTTCAAACTCTTTTAATTTATGTTATTCCTCTGATTTTTGCCATCACCATCCACGAAGTTGCTCACGGATGGGTCGCTAATCAGCGTGGTGATTCTACTGCCAAAATGCTGGGCAGGCTGACTTTAAACCCCGTTAAACACATTGACCCGGTAGGCACACTTTTAGTGCCTGCAGTTTTGTTTTTCACTGGGTCGCCTTTTCTATTTGGCTGGGCAAAGCCCGTTCCCATTAACTTTAACGCCCTTAAATCTCCCAAACAAGATATGATTTTAGTCGCTCTTGCTGGGCCTATTTCTAATTTTATAATGGCACTATTTTGGCTTTTTATTCTTTCCTTTACTCTCAATACATCCAACCAACTTTTATTTGAAATGGCAAAATTCGGTATTGCCATTAATTTGGTTTTAGGTGTATTCAATCTACTGCCCCTCCCTCCGCTTGATGGCTCCAGAGTAGTTACCGCCTTGTTGCCCAATTATTTGGCATATCAATACAACAAATTAGAGCATTATGGCTTGTATATTCTTCTAGGCTTATTATTCCTAGGTGTTTTTGAATATGTTGTATTGCCAATCGTAAATACACTGCAATACGCTATGTTTGCTTTAATTTAAAAACATCAAGCAACTTTATCCACCTAATTACCAAGGCTAAACCAATATGTATTCAGAAGAAGATTTAAACAACGCTGTAAAACAAGATATTTTCAAGCAATCATCGGTTGATAATTTCAGACAATTTATTGACAAAAGCAAAAGCACAAACCGAGTTGATGAGGAAAATTTTAAATTGATTGGCAGTTTTAATGACATTTTTGTTGTTATTGCCTGCTTAATGTTATTATTCTCTTCGGCATGGGTATTAAATTCTATTCAGCCCCATAGTGGCAACATTGTATTCCCAATCATCGCATGGGGTTTGAGTGAGTTTTTTGTTCGTAAAAGAAAAATGTCATTGCCTGCTATTGTCTTGTTAATTGCTTTTATTGGCGGCATATATTACTTATGTATGAGCTTGCTTAACGATACGCTCAATATGTCCACTGCTATTGCTATTACTGCCACTGTGTCAACACTTGGTGCGTATCTACATTGGTTACGCTTTAAAGTGCCTATTACCATTGCCGCTGGCTCTGTGTCATTTATTGCTTTTTTGACTGCACTTAGTCTTTCCATTTTTCCAGCAATGATAGATTACTTATTAAGTATTCTGCTATTTTTCGGCATTATTATTTTTATACTGGCTATGGCTTGGGATTATGCTGATATGGAAAGAGTTACCTATAAATCCGATGTCGCCTTCTGGTTGCATTTAACAGCGGCACCTTTAATTATTCACCCTATTTTTTCAATGATTGGCTTGCTAGAGGGGAACAACAGTATAAGTAGTATAGTCGTTGCTATTGTTTTATATATTTTTATGAGTTTAATTTCTATTGCTATCGATAGACGGGCTTTTATGGTTTCCTCTTTGGCGTATGTGTTGTATGCCATTTCAAATATTTTAGAAACTTATGGAGATATTGGCTATAGTTTTGCCTTAACAGGCGTGTTAATCGGCACCACGCTATTGCTTTTGTCAGCCTATTGGCATCAAACTAGAAGTGTTTTATTAAACTTATTACCCAAATCAATTAATCAATATTTGGTGCAAATCTAATCTAAGAAGAACAACTTACCGCTAAATTTTGTGCCCAATCTGGGGCTTCATTGGTATAAGCTTTTAAATCTGGTTGTTCATCAAAAGGGCAACTGAGCAGATTAAATAGCGTGTCAATCTCACTATAATCCTTGTCATCTTCCGCTTTTCGAATGGCAACTTCTGCCAAATAATTACGCAAAATATAATTGGGATTTACACCCTCCATCATCTCAATCCTATTCGGATTATTTTCTTGTGCGATGCGTTTATCATACAACTCAATCCACTCATTAAAATCAGCATCTTGTGCTAATTTATCCATATTGGACAACTGCCTTAATGAATTGGTATAGTCTTTTTTATGCTGATATAGCACTTCAAAAAATTGACCGATTAACACATTATCTTGCTCATCTTTTTGGGTGAAACCAAACTTTTGCCGCATCAATTTTGAATATGCCTTAACCAAATATGGCTGATAATTGTCTAAAATGGTTTTGGCTTGTTTAACTTCTATCAAACTGCCCAAACTATCTGCCAATCGAGATAAATTCCACAAACCAATACCCGGTTGCTGATCAAAAGCATACCGCCCTTCATGGTCGGAGTGATTACAGATAAATTTAGGGTTATAAGTTTCTAAAAATCCAAAAGGCCCATAATCAATAGTCAAACCAAGAATGGACATATTATCAGTATTCATTACCCCATGTGCAAAACCTTGGGCTTGCCAATTGGCAATCATTTTGGCAGTGCGTTTAACCACTTCATTAAAAAAATCAACATATTTTTTTGCACCTTGGCACTGTGGATAATAATGCTCAATCACAAAATCAGCCAATTTTTTAACCTCTGTTTTTTGCCCAAGAGCAGCAAACCACTCAAAATGACCAAAACGAATATGACTAGGTGCAGTTCGCATCACAATCGCCCCTGTTTCAATATTTTCCCGATAAACCTCGGTATCACTCCCCACCAAAGTTAATGCCTCAGTGGTAGCAATATTAAGCCCTTGCATTGCAATGGAGCAAAGATATTCACGAATCGATGAACGCAATACCGCCCGCCCATCTGCTCCTCTTGAATAAGGCGTTTTCCCCGCCCCTTTCAGTGAAAATTCGTGACTGCCTATCTGCTCTTGCAAAGGAGGATTGTGTAACACTTGCCCAATAAGACAACTACGCCCATCGCCCAACTGCCCTGCAAAATGCCCAAATTGATGCCCTGCATAAACACTGGCAATGGGCGACACCCCTTGAAAAGATTGCTCACCCGAGGCAATTTTAAGCAAAGTGTGACTGTCCCAGTCTAAACCAAGTTTGTTATAAAGTGCCTGATTTTTATGAATTAAGAAAGTATTTTTTAAAGGTTGACATACAATTTCTGAAAAAAAATCCTCACCTAGTGTGGCAAAATCTAAAGTGCTATTACCCAAGTTTTGACCTAAGTAATTCATTCAATAATTTAGGATTTGCCTTACCCTGCGTGGCTTTCATCGCCTGACCCACAAAGAAACCTAAGATTTTTTCATTACCCGATTTAAATTGTGCAACTTGAGGTGCATTATTTTCAATAATCTCATCCACAATCTGCTCAATCGCACCCGTATCCGTCATTTGTTTAAGCCCTTTGGCATCAATAATCTCATCTGCACCGCCCTCACCATCCCACATGGCTTTAAACACATCTTTGGCAATTTTTCCTGAAATAGTATCATCGCTAATACGCGTAATCAATAACGATAAATCTTGTGCTGAAACAGGAGATTTTTCGATTTCAATTTGGTTTTTATTGAGTGAGGCACTCAATTCGCCCATCGCCCAATTGGCACATAATTTGGCATTTGATTCGTTACCTTTCAGCATAATTTCAAAATAATCAGCCAACGATTTCTGCGAAGTTAGCACATCCGCATCATATTCACTTAATCCCAATTTTTTAATAAAACGCACCTTTTTTTCAAGCGGCAATTCTGGTAATTGCGCTTTAATTGTTGCCAATAATTCATCTGAAACTTCAACAGGCAATAAATCTGGGTCTGGAAAATAGCGATAATCATTCGCCTCTTCTTTAGAACGCATAGAACGCGTTTCGTGCTTTACCGAATCATACAAACGAGTTTCCTGTGCCACCTTGCCACCTTCTTCAAGAATATCCTGCTGTCGCTCCACCTCTAAATTAATGGCTTTTTCCAAAAATTTGAATGAATTAATATTTTTAAGCTCTGCCCGAGTACCCAATTCCTCCTGCCCCATCGGACGAATAGAAACATTAGCATCGCAACGAAACGAACCTTCTGCCATATTACCATCGCAAATATCAATATACTGCACCAACGCATGAATTTTCTTAGCATACGCCACCGCCTCTTTGGCACTCCGCATATCAGGGTCAGAAACAATTTCTAACAATGGCGTTCCTGCACGATTTAAATCAATAGCCGTATCATTATCAAACATATCATGCACCGATTTACCTGCATCCTCCTCCAAATGCGCACGAGTAATGCCAATAGTTTTCACCTCACCCTCAATCCCAATATCTATTTTCCCCTCGCCCACAATCGGTAAATCCAATTGTGAAATCTGATAACCCTTCGGCAAATCAGGATAAAAATAATTTTTCCGATCAAATACATTCCGCTGATTAATATGCGCATCAACCGCCAAACCAAATGTAACCGCCTTATTCACCACCTCAACATTCAACACCGGCAACACCCCCGGCAACCCCAAATCCACCGCACACGCCTGCGAATTCGGCTGCGCACCAAACTTAGTCGCTGCCGCTGAAAATATCTTAGATTTTGTATTAAGTTGAGCATGAATTTCTAGCCCAATCACTGTTTCCCATTCCATATTTAATTCCTAATTAATAACCAATGTATTTTTTAACACCTTCTGATACGCCATTTTATGCAATTTAGAACCAATGTACACATTAAAAAATTCCCTTATAAATTTTTCACAAGTATCAAGATAATCATCAACACTGCCAAATAACCCTTATATTCAATCGTGTTACTCATAATGCTCCCTTTATTTTTAGTCAGTTTCAATACAGAATCCTTCCCCTGTGGCCTTGTTATATAATTCATATAGAGACCTTTGCATAAATAGGGATGATTAGCAAAATTCAATTTTTTCCAGATTGGTGAT
>NZ_FXLV01000037.1 GCF_900180345.1 Bathymodiolus heckerae thiotrophic gill symbiont | reverse complement strand
TTATTACCAGTTGTTAATGTCTTTGTTTTCTTCGGTGCCACCAGAGACGCCATCAGCGCCGTAGGTGTATAAATCAAAAGATTTGGCGTTGTGTACACCTGGGTTTAAGTAAATATAATCTCTATTCCAAGGGTCTTTAGGTACTTTGTCCAAATAATCGTCAACCAATGCTTCTAGACCTTGGCTTGGGTAACTGAATTTGTCTAGTTTGTATAAACTCAGCACTGAGGAGAGGGTTTTAATATCATGGTGTGCTTTTTGTGTGCGTGCGTAACCTACTTTGCTGGTTAACTTAGGTACGATGATGCTTGCCAAAATACCAATAATAGCCACGACTACCAATATTTCAATTAAAGTGAAGCCTTGTTGTTTGTTTTTTTGTTTTGTTTTCATGGGTTTGTTGTAGCTTGATTATTATGACTGGTCATTATACCCAAAAACTAAAAATTAACAGTGGGTGTGAGGCGTAACAATGCGTTTTTTTTGTCAATCACAAAACTGAACTGAGACAACCAGTCTAGCCCCAGCAAACCATCAATATCGTGTGGTAACTTCCCCTTAGGCAATACAACGATAGGGAAGTTTTTCTTGTTAACAATCCCTACCGACAAACTGTTAATATTAACTCTAAATGCTGATAACACCCCATTCGCAGTACTAAGAGTAACAGCACCCAAAGATTGGTAATTATCTGCAATTAAATGCTCGCTTAATGTGGTGATACTTGCCCCTGTATCTAGGATTAGTCGGGCAGGATTGTTATCAACCATAACATTAATATGCCATGCATTGGTGCGTCTAATTAGTGGGATTTCAATCTCACCCTGTTGAAAAATTTGAGCATAATTAAGTTGCGCTTGCAACTGGTTAAGTTGTGCCTTCCATTGAATATTATTCACCAAAAAACTAAGTTGATGCTGTACTTGCGAATAGTCCTCAAGGGTTAAAAACAACTGTGCTAGCAAATAACGAAATTCTAAATAATCGGGCAAAATATTAATCACTCTGTTTAGAAAATCTATCATCTGTTGCGGCTGATTAACGCCTAATTGCTCAATATATCGCTTGCTGATATTAACAAATATTGCCTCTACGAACTGTTGAGGATAAATATCTTGCACCTGAGCGAGTAAGTCCTCAAGGTGAATTAATGCAGTTGCATAATCGCCTTCGCTAATCGCTGCTTCGCTATGCGTCATTAAAACCTTAGGCGTATAAATATCAACTATATTAGTGGATTTTGAGTTTTGAATACTTTGAGGTTTTTGAGAGGTTTGAGCAGGTTCTGGAGTGCAGGGCGTTTCAACCCATACTTTTTCAACAACCACCACTGGTTTTTGAATTTTCTCAACTATGGTAGTGGTTTTGTGCCAATATCCACTAGCGAACCAGCCAACTAAAGCACCCAAACCAAGAATAAAAAGAAATCGTACAATCATTTATTATAAGACCTTTGCATAAATATAGATGATTAGTAGAATTCAATTGTGTATTTTTGATGATTATTCATATTTATGCAAAGGTCTCATTATAAAGGAATTTGATTAAGTTCAAAAATTGGTAACAACATTGCCAGAACAATAAAAAGCACAACGCCGCCCATAATCAGTATCATCACGGGTTCAAAAATATTGACCAGTTTTGTGGTGTAGTAATCGATCTCACTTTCTTGATTTTGTGCGGCTTTATTAAGCATTTTTGCAAGCTGTCCACTGGTTTCTCCACTTGCCAACATATAAAGGGTAACAGGGGGCAAGGCTTGATATTGTTTAAAAGCCGAGAATAATGACGATCCTTCTCGCACTTTTTCTCTGGCCTTGAGTATGGCTTGACGCATGGGCAAATAGTTAAGCGCCATGGCTGAATTATTCAGCGCACTAATCACCGGCGCACCGCTTTCATACAATAAGGCAAAGGTACGGGCAAAGCGAATGGCGTTGGTAGTTATCAATACTTTTCCAATAGCAGGTATTTTAACCAGCAGTCTTTGCATTTTTTCTTTAATATTTGGGTTTTTAAGTAACAATTTCACACTGAGTATTAACAGCAGTAAAATACTAAAAATGATAATAGAGTGCTCGGTTAAAAACTCATTTAGATTAATCACAAAAGTGGTAATACCAGGTAATTCTTGACCAGAATCTTGAAATACTGCCGCAATCTGTGGTACGATGAAAACCAACAATGAATAAACCACGACTAGGGCAATCACAGAAACGACCATTGGGTAAATCATAGCGGCAGATACTTTTCTTCTAAATTGTTGTTGTTTTTCAATATCAATTGCTAACGCTTCCAAGATAGTACCCAACTTTGCACTCGCCTCTCCAAGCTCGATAGTGGCAATGTAATAATCGGGGAATTGCCCATGATTTGAGTTCAGTGATTTTGCCAAAGACTGCCCTTGCAGAATTTGCGAATGTGTTTGCTTAATGATTTTCACCAAATGTTTTTTGTGCTGGTTTTGTAAAATCGTATTCAGTGCTTGGTCAATCGGAATAGCTGCCTGAATTAAAGAACCTAGTTGACGGGTCAACATAGCAATATCAGCCATACTAAGGTGCTTTTGAAACAGGCGTTTGGCTTTGGCTGAGTGCTGCTTGGTGGGGGTAATAGTTAAAACGATAAGTTCTTGTTCTTTTAACTGAATGCGTGCATTCTTAATATGGTCACTTTCAATTAAACCGCTAATTTTTTGCTGTTTTTGGTTGATGGCTTGATATTCAAAAACACTCATATTGAAACTACTCTAATAATTTCATCAAGACTGCAATGCCCTTGCAAAACAAGGGTTTTAGCTTGGTCTTTTAAGGTAAGCATTTTTCCCTCAAGGTGGTTGCTAATCTGATCTTCGTTAGCGCCATTGTGGATCATTGATCTAAGCCCTTCATCAACTACCAGTAATTCATACAAGCCGATTCTGCCTGAAAAACCACTGTAGTGACAATGCTCACAAGCATCAGAAGTGTAAATAACACTAGGGCTATTTAGCCCCAGCCTTTCTTGCTCTTTTTTATCTGTCGTGTGTTCTTTTTTACACTTGGGGCACAAAGTGCGGATCAATCTTTGCGCCAAAACACCTGAGAGACTAGATGCCAATAAAAACGGCTCTACTCCCATATCTTTCAAACGAATAATGGCATCTTTTGCACTATTAGTATGCAGAGTAGAAAATACCAAATGCCCTGTTAAACTGGCTTGCACAGCGATTTCAGCGGTTTCTTGATCGCGAATTTCACCTATCATCACAATATCGGGATCTTGACGCAGAATTGCTCGTAAACCCCTAGCAAACGACATATCAATACTGTCGTTAATTTGCGTTTGGTTAATGCCATCAATGTGATACTCAATAGGGTCTTCAATGGTGGTAATATTCCTTGACTGATTATTAAGCATACTAAGTGCTGCATAAAGCGTGGTGGTTTTTCCAGATCCTGTAGGCCCTGTAACCAACATAATGCCGTTCGGCTTGTTGATAAGTTGGTTTATTGTGTCATAAGTACTGTCGTCCATGCCCAGCTGCTTTAATTGCAGCCTACCCACTTGCTTGTCCAATAAACGCATTACCACTTTTTCACCTTTGCCAGAAGGAATAATAGAGACACGAATATCGACTGCCCGTCCACCTAATTGTAGAGCAATTCTGCCATCTTGTGGCAAACGCCGCTCAGAAATATCAAGATTTGCCATCACTTTAATACGGGAAACCAACAAAGGGGCAATTTTTTGTTGTGGCTCTAATACCTCTTTTAAAATACCATCTAGACGAAAACGAATGCGGATACGGGACTCATAAGGCTCGATATGAATATCAGAAGCACCTTGTAAGATTGCCTGTGCGCACAAGGCATTAATCAAACTGATAATGGGTGCTTGGTCATCAGAATCTAATAACTCAATTGGCTCAAATAACTCCATGGCAATGTCATCAAGAGTTTTATCTTGATCGGCATTATCACTAAAATCTTGCAAATTACTCAGTGCACCATGTTCGTAGTGTACTTGCATTCTTTGCATTAAAGAGGTTTTGGAAGTTTTTTCTAATTGGCACTCTCCATATTTGCGTCTAATTTCTAATAGGGTAGAAATTTCAGGCAGTATTTCGTAACTGAGTGTATTGCCCTCTAACAGCAAGCCAAATTTTTTGGCAAACAAATAAGGCAATGACGCATTGTTTTCCATTGGATTAATATATCCACTCGCTAAGGCTATGGTTATTCATCAAAATATTCGTAGAAATCGTATTCATCTGGCTTGGATACTTGCACTTCAGGTTGTATTTTTGGTTGTATTTTTGATTGTATTGTTGGTTGTATTGTTGGTTGTATTTTTTTCTGACTAGCAGAGCTATAACTTGGCAAAAGCGACTCAAATTCATCAACCTGAATGCTTTCTAATATCTTTTCCGCCTGAAAGTAACTGTATTTTTGTTGGCTGATATCGTTTACGTTGTGTTTGTTCAATATTGTTGGTCTAATAAAAACCAGTAAATGGCGTTTTTCCTTGGTTTTAATGTTGTAACGAAACAACCCTCCTAAAAATGGGATATCGCCTAACAAGGGGACTTTTTTCTGCGTTTCATGTGTTACAGTGTCAATCATCCCGCCCAGTACTAATATTTTATTGTTCTCCACCATTACCGTGGTTTTGATGTTTCTTTTTGAAGTAATCAAATCAACCGCAGTAGAAGATGGCAAGACATTGGATACTTCTTGCTCTATTTTCAATTTAACACCATTACCTCCATTAACCTGAGGTTTAACCTTTAAAGTTAAACCAACATTTTTGCGTTCGTAATTTTGAAATGGGTTGGAATTGTCGCTACTTAATTGGGTGTTGGTAATAAAGGGCACCTCGTTACCAACAACAATTTCTGCCTCTTCATTGTCTAAAGTAACAATCGAAGGAGTGGATAAAATATTAGCATTACCAAGGCTGTTGAGTGCATTAATAACCAAACCTAATGCATTAGCCACTTTGCCACTACTGTCTTTTTTTACCGAACCAGCAAAAAAAGTAGCACCAGATTTTATAGCAGCAGAACTAGCAGACCTTAATAAAGCAGGTATTTGCCCATTAAAATCAATCAATCCAATACCCTTCCCTCCCTTAGCTAGCCATTGAATGCCTAACTCGTTGGTGTTTGATGAGCTAATCTCAGCAATCACCGCCTCAATCAACACTTGTACACGCTCAACATCTAATTTATTGATAATTTTTTTAATATTCAGGGTGATTGCTACTGGCGCAGTTATTACAATTGCATTGGTCGCTTCGTCTGCTTGAATATTAATCGACACCTTGTTTTTTTGCACTTTGTTGTTTGTTTGTTTTGCAATACCTTGCAATACAGGTAGAATATTTTTTGCATCTGCGTGTTTTAAATAAATAATGGAAGTGTCGCCAGACTCCCCTTGTTGTTTGTCCAGCTCACTGATTAAAAAGCGTGCTTTAAGGCGTTTGTTTTTATTACCGCCAACAATAATTTGATTGGTTTGCGTATTAACGCCAATAACCAACGCATTGCCAGATTTTTTTGCCAATAAGGACTTGACAATATTTGCTATTTCTTGTGCGCTTGTGTGTTCTAAGGTGATAATCTCATAATCCTCATTCACTTGTTTGTCCAAAATGACAATCATATCTTTAATACGCTTAATGCTGGCAGTCGTGTCTGTCATTACAATGCTGTTAGAGGGGCTATAAGCAGCTAAATACCCGTATTGTGAAACCAATGGACGCAAAATGGCAATCAACTCTTTTGCCGCAACATTTTTCACCGCAAGCACTGCACTAACAATCAAATCATCAGAAAGTTTGGTGGGCGAGGTGTTTTTGGTGGCATTTTTGGGTAATATTTTGTCAAAATCATCGCCTGGAATAATCACATAGCCATGCACTTGTAAAATAGAGGCGAAAAAATGATAAAGCCTTTCATCGCTAACATCTTGATTGCTAACCACATTGACTTTAGCCTTGACTCTAGGGTCAATAATAAAATTCTTACCTGTCGCTTGAGAGACGGTATTAATCAGTGTACGAATATCGGTATTTTTTAAATTAAGCATCAAGGCCTGAGAGGATGAAGCCAGCAACAGCAACAGCCAAAGTAAAATAATTTTAATTTGTTGTCTCATATTGGGGTTATTTCAGGTCAAGGGTAATGATATGCTGCTCGCCATGACGATCAAGGTAAATATCAAAAAATTTTGTTTGCTTTAACAATTTAATTACCTTAAAAGAGGAGGACAAATTGTCAAGTATTATATCGTTAATGCGAGTCACCGTGTCATTTTCCTTAAACCCCAAGTTATTAAACAATTGTTTTTCTTTACTGGAGTTTAATTTAAAACCTGTAAGTTTACCATTACTAAAATTTGGTGCAATGCTAATTAGTGAAAACAGCCCCTTTGGATTGCTAGAAACCTCTTTTAAGTAATTACCCAACCTGCGCTTTTGCGAACCCGATAATCTGCTAACAGAAGTTGTTTTGCGCTTGAATTTGCCCAAATTAATTACCTCTCTCTTAGATTGTCCATTAGGGCGAATATAATTAAACTTGATTAGTATTTTTTCTAATCTCTCTTTCCTTTCAATTACCACATAATTTTTAGCAATATTCTTTAGCAATACACCAGAGATAATTTTGTCGCCTTGTTGATAAACTTTAGCTTTGTCTCTGCCGTTTTTAATAATAGCCAATGCATTTTTCGCCTTAAAAACAGTACCAACCAAAGTCAAATTAAGTGGCGTAAGCTTCACCTTTTTATAATTTTTTTCACGGGGTTGCGCACGCTGAAATTGACCAAACAAATTATGATATACCTTCATATTCTCAGTATTTAACTTGAGTGTATTAATATTAGTCATTGCCACGGTTTGACTATGTGAACTGTTAGCAAATACACCCAACATCAACTGCGCACAAACATAAGCCAAATAAACCACCAAACACACTGCCACACCCTCTCTAATCTTATCTTGATAAAGTGCATTAAAATGCTTAAATTGCATCCACCTTGCAGTTAATTCAGTTTTTAAATCCATAAAATGCAATTTTACAGTGAAAATAAGTTAAAAAACCATGTCAAATAGTCAATATGTCGTTTGAATCAATCCAGCAACAGGCTAATAAGCATTTTCATTTTATAAAACCTTGGAAAGGTCTAGCAGTGCTCGTGAGGTGTTTGTTGATTATTAACAAAATCCTGAGCCCGTTAAAACTTAATTTATCATTTAAAAAAACAAAGGTATAAACTACCCTTGATACTTTGACGCATTAACCTAATAAACAATGATTACTCGTGCCTTAATTTTATGTAGTTACCTAAGTAGTGCTTATGCTTGGGGTGGATTTTTCCAGATTGACACCAATGCTGACACGATGATGGGTGTGAATAGTATGGACAGGCTAACAACACTTGAGCAAGCACAATCAAGTATTCTAAAACACGGAGCGCAACTGGGCATCAATGCTAACAATGCCTTGCTTTTTCAGCGCACTAGTACAGACAGCTTTGGCAATCAGCATTTACGCTTTAATATAGCATATCGGGGAATTGAGATAGAAAAAGCGCAAATTATTGCACATTTTAATCAAACAGAAATTAATAGAGACCTTTGCATAAATAGGGATGATTAGCAAAATTCAATTTTTGCCAGATTGGTGATTTTATTAAACCTTGTCCTAGCAGGGCTAAGGCTGGGTTTAAAAAATCGCCAAGCGGGTGAAAAGTGGATTTTTGATGATTATTCATATTTATGCAAAGGTCTCTAATAGTATTAGTGGCTATCAACAATTGTTATCCGCCTCATTGAAAAATAAAATTAATACCCATCTTAACCAAGGTCAAACACAACTAACTGCCAATAAAGTACTAACATTTATCAACCAAAAACAGCACAAGGTGTTGTCTAATAAACCAATGATTACACAGACTCAGCCTTATGTTATTTGGCAAGTTCGGTTATTAGTTAACGGCATTCCTACGATTTATCGCATTAGCGATAGCAATCCGCCGAGCATATTATCAAAAACAACAGACATTCAATACTGATGAAAACTTTACAATATTTTGCTATATTTGGTATGTTACTGCTGTCTGCTTGTGGTAGCGGTGGCGGTGGTGATGTTAAAACTGGGCAATTCAAAGATTCAGAGGTTAAAGGAGACCTTTGCATAAATAGGGATGATTAGCAAAATTCAATTTTTGCCAGATTGGTGATTTTATTAAACCTTGTCCTAGCAGGGCTAAGGCTGGGTTTAAAAAATCGCCAAGCGGGTGAAAAGTGGATTTTTGATGATTATTCATATTTATGCAAAGGTCTCCACAGGAGTCAGGTGCAATTAATGAAGCATTTTCTAACTGGCTTGGTATTGCCGTAGAACAGCATTATTCCACAGGTGAAAAAAGTTGGCTGATAGGGTTTGCCGACAAGCCTTTTCGTTCAATGGAAAATCCTTCTATTAAAAGTAGAACCTATAGAGGTCATGAAGATTATAAAATTTTGATAGATGGGCAGGTTCATACGCCAACTGCTGGTGATAGTATTCCTTATCCAGATACCTACAAAGGCAACAATTGGATCACAGTTGACAACACAAATTGCCCTACCCCTAATTATTGCGCTAATGACTATTGTGGCGTGCATATTAACAGTTCTGTCGCCAACAAAATGTTTTACTTATTATCAGTCGGTGGCATACATAATGGTATTACTGTTACTGGTATAGGCACTAATAACGCTATGAAAATTGCCTTAGACGCCAATAGAAATCGATGGACTACAAGCACTGGGTTTCATAACGCCAAAGCAGGTATGATTGCTGCCAGTACTAAGTTTGGCAATACTAACACAGGCACTAATATGCAGCAGCAAGTAAGGCTGGCATGGGAAGCGGTCAATGTGCTTGACTCAAATGAGTAATTTTTTTACAGCTGATAATCAAAAACAACCTTGTCCTTAATACCAATCCCGTCTAGCAATGTGCGTATATTCTGGTTACTTGTGTTAATATCGCCTTGAATATTCAGTAGGTTTGCTGGACTCAGTGTTGCCTTTAACTGCACTTTAATCTGAGCATCTTGCTCGGTGATAACCCCATTTAACTGCTGATTTTCACTGTCAATGTGTAATTGATAATCACCCAAATGCTCGCCCAATATATTGAGATTTTTAACTTGCAAAAGCCCTTGCAGCTCATTTGGTCTAATACCCAAATCATCCGTATCCCAACTAGCATTAAGTTCGTTAATTTGTACGACAAACGAAGTGGCATTGGCGATATTATCAGGCAATAATGCGAGCATTTTTAGCGTTGTGCTTGACAAAGTTCCCGCAATATCCCTGAGTTGCAATTGTTTAAAAATATTAACACCAATATCAAAAACAAGCCTATGTTGCACTTCTTGTTCAATATCCATACGCCAACTTAATTTTGCCTGCAACAACGCCAGTGGCAAAAAATCCCATTTAATCACACCCAGTTTACTGTGCTGTGTGCGTCCCTGCCAAATACTGCCCTCTAAAGTGGCAATATTTACATTCAGCTGACGGACAGAAGAATCAAGCAAGTTTGCAGGCAAATTGCCAATCAAAAAGAGAAAAAACGAAATAAAAAATAATAAAGCATATTTTTTCATGGGTGTATAAAGGTCATTTTTGCATCCACCACGCCGCTATTACTACGCTTAATATCTGCATGAATAGCCACAATGCCATATTTAGTTTTAAGTGTTTTTAATCCATCCAACAACTTAGAAAACGGCATTTTTGACCCCATAAACACAATACGATTGTCACCATCAATGTAAATTTTTTTGCGTTTCGCTGTTCGATAAGTTTTTTGAATAATATTTTTGGCTTTTGTTGTAGACAAAGTCGGAAAAACCACAGAGTTTTGTAGAATTGCCAGTGATTGAGATAAGTTGCGCTGTTTGTCCAGCTGCTGATTGAGTGTATTGTTTTCACTATTCAGCCAAGCCAAGCCCAACACAAGCAATAAAAATAACGATATGATACCGCCTAAAACTAAAAAGTTTGCCTTTTTTTTATCAGATAAATCATTCCAGTTTGTAATCATAGTGTTAATGTGAGTGTTTTTTGATTGAATTTAAGTTGCTTAATCATCGCTTTGGGTTTGGTTTCTAATGTAAGTTTAGACAATAAATCATCGTCTGATCGAGTTTTATAACTATTCGCCTGATTGAGTTTTTGTTTAATCTGCACCGGCAAATCAACAATACGCCTAACTTCAGGAAACAGCTTTTTAAAAGTATTTTGGTTGTTATTTTGTTGCATTTGAATTTGCTGATTTAGATAATAATTATCTACCGCTAACTGGATAGGCATCAGCACCATCAGCGACAAAACAATCGTAATACTAAAACGCCATTGGTGTAGTAATTTCTCCCAATTTTTCAGCCAATCTACATCCAGCAAATTAATTTTCCGAGTGTGTTTAACGGCTATTGTTGCGTTGGTTAACTGATATTTATCTTTCGGTAAATCATCAAACAGGGTTTTATCCATTCTACCACCCAAGAATTCACCAAAACGAAACAACACCCCTTGCTTATCCTCCAGATAATGCATTTTTCCTTGCTCGTTAGGCAACAACATAAAATCAATCACACAGCGCTCAATTTCTAATTGAGCTTGCTCTATTTTTTCCTGAAGTCTCTTCATAATCTGCTTTTCTATCACAATCACATCATAAAAATTAGGTGCATCTGTTGTTTTTTGTACAAAGAAATCTAATGTTTCAATATCGTCTAATAACACATCTTCCAGCAAAAAAGGAATGGCTTTTTTTGCCTTAGTAAGGTTCATTTTGGGCAATTCAACCTGATGCGTCGAAGCCAAATTTGCATCAATAGCAATTAAATAATGCCTGTCAGATGACAATTCGTCAAATACTGTCAATGCGTTGTAATAAATAATGTTCATTAAATGAGACTTTTGTATAATTACGAACAATTATACAAAGATTTTAAATAATGGAAGTCATATTACAACTTTTAGCAACAAACAAAATTTACTTAGTTGGCACAATTTTTATTCTCTCCTTGCTGGTCGGTAGTTTTCTTAATGTGGTAATTTATCGTCTGCCCATTATGCTTAACAATGCTTGGAAGGCAGAATGCGGTAAAACAGCCGATCAAATGGCATTCAACCTCTCTTCACCCCGCTCACAATGCCCAAAATGCCGTCATAATATTGCGATATTAGACAACATCCCCATTCTTAGTTATTTGTATTTAGGTGGGAAATGTCGTCAGTGCAGCACACCCATCCCATCACAATACCCACTAATCGAACTAATTACCGCTCTACTCAGTACTTTTATCGCTTGGCAATACGGCTACGCTTGGGCTATGCTTGGTGGCATTATTTTCACTTGGACAATTATCCCTATTGCCGTGATTGATTTTAAAACTATGTTACTGCCTGATAAACTCACCTACCCTCTTTTGTGGGCAGGCCTGATTTTTAACATTAATCAAACTTATGCCACCTTAACAGACGCTGTTTTAGGTGTAATTATTGGTTATTTATGTTTATGGTTGATTTATCAAATACATTTTTTATGGCGTAAAAAAGCAGGATTAGGTTATGGCGATTTTAAACTACTCGGTGCAATCGGTGCTTGGGGTGGTTGGCAAATCCTGCCAAATGTCCTCTTAATTGCCTCAATTTTAGGCATTGCATTTTTTACCATCACTGCTCTACTTAAAAAACAAAGCCATTCATCTGTCATACCATTCGCTCCATTTTTAACAATAGGCGCTTGGATTGTTTTGTTTTTTTTTAAATAAGACCTTGTATAAATATGGATGATTAGCAGAATTCAATTTTTACCAACTTGGTATTTTTTTTAAACTCTGTCCTAGCAAGACTAAGGTTGGGTTTAAAAAAATTACCAAGTTGGTAAAAAGTGGATTTTTGATGATTATTCATATTTATACAAAGGTCTCTATCTGTTGCTTGGCGAATAAATTTAGTCGCTCGTTTAATACCATACAAACTGCCTTTATTTTATCGACAAGTGTAACTATCGTGAATAAATATTTTCTCAATACCAACATAAATTGCCCGATAGATTAGATGATGCGCAACCCTATCAGTAAAGTTAGCAGCGAATATTTCGCACTTAACAGGCTTATTAACCCCATAAACACCACTGAAGACTTAGGATCGTAAGTTCAATTGATTATCTACTCAGCCAGTGCTATTAATTTAATACCATAATCAAACTGTCCTGAGCAAAGCAAGGAAATGCCCTTGAGTGCAAACTCTAATTGATTTTGAGTATTACGCTTATGCTTGCGTGCATCATAATAAGCAAAATTCAATTAATAAACTACCTGTTTACAGTCAATATCACTCATCCTGCTTTTTTAAATAACCCTTTCAGGCTAAAACCATGAAAGGCTAAAGGGTCAGAAGTGTGCAAATAAATCAAAGTATCGTACTATGCTTAATTCTTGATACAACGAACGCTATTACCGTTAGCACGTACATCACCGAAGAAACCGTTGTTGAGCTTCGAAACGAAGAAATCGTTGTTGGGCTTCGATATATCTAATAGAATAGAAAGATCTATGGAAAAAGAAGAACTCAACTCCCTAGTATTACGCGACCAGTAGACACCAGCAGAACCAACTTGATCGATCCCACCACTGCTAGCAAAGCGATAGCCAGCAGTTGGCAACTTGAGGAAACTAGAGAAGGCAGTGGCTTGGTTAATAATTTTTGTGGTAGTCGCATCCTTGGTATCAGCTCTGAGTTCATCTTCCGTTGGCACACTAAATCCTGCTGGACAAATGTCATTCGCTTCACCATTTGACCAAGCATTGGTTCTACTGTTACCCGTACTGTCTGCACTCATCCAATCATATGGCGAAGAGCCATTAGTAATAAAAGTATTTGTTCCCGGAGTGATGGTGGTTGCCAAGGTTGCTGTCGTAGCTGAGCTGCGTGATTCATGTCCATCATCATTTCGTCCCCATTGGTACAAGTGACCATAAGCAGCACTATCCGTAGAAGAGGTAGCTACTTGGGTAGCACCGAGGTTTCTATCTAGCCAAACTTTGCCTGTATCGGGTGATCTAACCGATGCATAAGTCTTGCCTTCAAAGGTAACCGTATCACTATCGGTAATGGTATAGGTGTGCACTGTGTTTGTACCCAGTGTGACATTGCTTGGATTGGATAAAGTTACAATAACGGTTTCTGCACCACCTTCTAGCTCCGAGTCATTAATAATAGAGGCAATGGTGATATTGCCAGCGGTAACACCCGCAGCCAAGGTTAGTGTGCCATTAGAGAGGGTGTAGTCTATGCCTGAGCCAGTTGCTGTACCAGTAACTGCGTAGTCCACAGTTACTTCTCGAACACTAGCAGTACTTAGCGTGTAGGCTAAGTTAGCAGAGTTAGTCGATTCTGTACCGCTAGAACTGGCGTCATTAAAGGCAATAGTTGGCACATCATTATCGGTAATAGTATAGGTGTGTGCCGTGTTAGTTCCCAGTGTGGCATTGTTTGGATTAGACAAAGTAACAACCACTGTTTCATTGCTCTCGTCAAATGCATCATCAATAATAGAGGCAATGGTGATATTGCCAGTGGTAGCACCTGCAGTCAAGGTTAGTGTGCCATTAATTAGGGTGTAGTCTGTGCCTGATCCAGTTGCTGTACCAGTAACTGCGTAGTCCACAGTTACTTCTTGACTACTAGCAGCACTTAGCGTGTAGGCTAAGTTAGCAGAGTTAGTCGATTCTGCACCGCTAGAACTGTCGTTATCAAAGGCAATAGTTGGCTCATCATTATTGATAATGGTATAGGTGTGTGTCGTGTTAGTTCCCAGTGTGGCATTGTCTGGATTAGACAAAGTAACAACCACTGTTTCATCGCTCTCGTCCAATGCATCATCAATAATAGAGGCAATGGTGATATTGCCAGTGGTAGCACCCGCAGCCAAGGTTAGTGTGCCATTAATTAGGGTGTAGTCTGTGCCTGATCCAGTTGCTGTGCCAGTAACTGCGTAGTTCACAGTTACTTCTCGACTACTAGCAGCACTTAGCGTGTAGGCTAAGTTAGCAGATCTAACCGATTCTAAACCGCTAGAACTGGCGTCATTAAAGGCAATAGTTGGCGCATCATTATCGGTAATAGTATAGGTGTGTGCCTTGTTAGTACCCAGTGTGGCATTGTTTGGATTAGACAAAGTAACAACCACTGTTTCATTGCCCTCGTCAAATACATCATCAATAATAGAGGCAATGGTGATATTGCCAGTGGTAGCACCTGCAGTCAAGGTTAGTGTGCCGTTAATTAGGGTGTAGTCTGTGCCTGATCCAGTTGCTGTACCAGTAACTGCGTAGTCCACAGTTACTTCTTTACTACTAGCAAAACTTAGCGTGTAGGCTAAGTTAGCAGATCTAACCGATTCTGCACCGCTAGAACTGGCGTCATTAAAGGCAATAGTTGGATTAAGGATAATGATAATCTCATTGTCAATAATAGTATAAGTGTGTACCGTGTTAGTTCCTAGTGTGGCATTGTTTGGATTAGACAAAGTAACAATCACTGTTTCATTGCCCTCGTCAAATGCATAAATAGTATCAGCAATAATAGAGGCAATGGTGATATTGCCAGTGGTAGCGCCCGCAGCCAAGGTTAGTGTGCCATTAGCTAGGGTGTAGTCTGTGCCTGATCCAGTTGCTGTGCCAGTAACTGCGTAGTCCACAGTTACTTCTTTACTACTAGCAGCACTTAGCGTGTAGGCTAAGTTAGCAGATCCAACCGATTCTAAACCGCTAGAACTGTCGTTATCAAAGGCAATAGTTAGCGCATCATTATCGGTAATAGTATAGGTGTGTGCCTCGTTAGTACCCAGTGTGGCATTGTTTGGATTAGACAAAGTAACAACCACTGTTTCATTGCCCTCGTCCAATGCATCATCAATAATAGAGGCAATGGTGATATTGCCAGTGGTAGCACCTGCAGCTAAGGTTAGTGTGCCATTAACTAGGGTGTAGTCTGTGCCTGATCCAGTTTCTGTACCAGTTGCTGTACCAGTAACTGTGTAGTCCACAGTTACTTCTTTACTACTAGCAACACTTAGCGTGTAGGCTAAGTTAGCAGATCTAACCGATTCTAAACCGCTAGAACTGGTGGCATCAAAGGCAATAGTTCGTATACTGTTATCCACTATCGTTTGTATCTTAGCCGTGGTGTCAGAATCATCACTGCTGGCTGTAGCAACCTGTGCATTCACAGTCGCTAAATTGCTATCGGTTACACGAATCACACCAGCATTAGTATAGTCTTGTAGAATTGGTGCAGTGCCTGAGCCGTTATAGTTAGAGATTCTACTAATCGCTAGACTGCTTTTAATTTCTGAACCTGCTGAACCTGTATTTTTTGATCCAGGGGCATCAGCGTTGTTTTCAAAGTTGTCAATAGCTTGAGCAATATTAATATTGTTACCAGCTCTCATGTCAGCTACTAACGCTTGAATGGTGGCCGCTGAGTCGTCATCTCCTGAGTCTTTACCCATTTGAGAGATTGCTGCAAGCACCACACCAAACTTACCCGCAGCATCATTCGCAGCATCATTCGCAGCAGCGGTGGTATTAATATCTGTTGGAATGATGCTGGTTATATCAACCCCATCCAAACCAAACGCCGTTGCTGTTTGTGCATTCTGGGTAGTAATTACTGCTGCAATCGTGGTTAAGTCACCATCATTGGTATCAGCCAATCGAAAAGAAATCTCAGAGATTGGAGAGGCAAACAGGCTTAACTCGCCTGTGCCTGAATAAATAACAGCTGCACGAATGTTAGGTGCATTGGTGGCTTGCCCTGTGGCTTCGTCTGTATAAGTACCATCACTACAAGATGAGTAAACCAGTCCGGTAGGTAGGACAACATTGGCTAGGCTGACGCTACCATCAGAGCCTGTAACGCCTGAGGCACCAGCAATCTCCACACCTGAGGCGTTAAACAGAGTACAAGTTGCACCAACAGTAAGTGCGTTGTATTCACCTAAGGTAACTGCGATGCTGTTTAAAACTTTCTCAACACGAATTTTGTTAGAACGCTCGACATAGTTAAGATCCGCTAAGGTAACAATGTTTGAATGAGTAAAGGCTTGGTTAGCAACTTTAAAGTTAGTTAAAGCGTTACC
>NZ_FXLV01000036.1 GCF_900180345.1 Bathymodiolus heckerae thiotrophic gill symbiont | reverse complement strand
AACAAACTTTGTGACAAGCGAAAATACTATGGATAAATTGGTTGACAAAGTCAAACAGATTTATGACACTTATGCCGATGAAAATACTTATTTTAAACGCATTGCCCTAGTAGGCTGTGATACCGATTGGGTTGGAAAAACTTTAACCAAAAACTTTGCCACAACTATTTATAACGACACACCAAGCCTAAGATATGCTGAAGTTACTGGCAGAAAAGGTGAAATGCAAATCAATACTGATGGCACTAAAACCATGGAAACGGGTAGTGAAAAAATGATTTATCAGTGGAATGCTGTTTTAAATATCGTTACCCAACAAACTGAAGAATCTAAGCGTGTGGGGGAGGTGTTAAAGGGTTTGAAGCTTGGGGGTGCAAGTTCTAAGGGTTCATCTGGTGTTGTTGATATAGATAGTATTCCAGATACATTAACCAGTCAACAAATAGACATAAAGTCTCCTGTTGGCTCAGGTGTGTTTAAAACTGCCTACAATTTTAAAGATCAACCTGATTTATTGGTGTTGCTAACAAAGTCAAGCCGTAAAGCCTCTGATATTGAAGAAGAAATGAGATATTTAGAACAACTAGATGATCTTGGTATGAAAACACCTAAGCGTTACAAACAAATCAAATTTGTAGATGAAGCCAATAAAACTAAGACTTTGCAACATGGTTTAGTTGTGCAAAAAATTAGAGGTGTGAAAGATATAAAATTAATCCATAAAGATTGGATTCCGTCAGGAAGCGTCCTGCGAAAAACACTTAATAGCAGTAACGACAAAACCTTAAAAGATATTAAGCATTTACAAAAAATATTTGCAAAAAACCCTCATCTTTCTGTAATAGATTTTCAAGGGGTTATTGCCGAAGACGGTCAATTATATGTTATAGACCCAATGGGTGTTATTATGTCGCCTGGAAATGGCAAGAAGCATGCATCTCAGTTAGATGCTTTGCAGGTATTTGAACAACATATTTTACAGCGTCATAAGCGTTTTACTGACAAAACACTCAACCATATTACTTATATTGACAAACAACTTTGGGAATCATCCGATAACACGCTAAAGCAACAAATACTGAGCGATGCACAGGAAAATAATAACAAGGCTATTGTTACTTATGATGTTGAAACAGATCAAAAAGAAATTATCTATAGTCCAAGTAACAGCCAAAGTTTGATTTTTAATACTGTTGAAGTCATTGCCCGTGACACCGAAAGCCAAAACGTTGATTTGAAAAAATATTGTATTGATTTTGCCGAAAAACAAGGCTGGAAGCAAAGCAATAATTCTATCTTTCGTGTAAACACTCCCGAGGAGTATGAAGCCTTAAACCTTAAAAGTAACGGCAAAAATAAACACAATATTATTTTGTCAATTGGTAACGATAAAGTTACTCAGGAAGCGGTTCAATCGCTCTATGAAAAACACCCTGACAATAGTGTTATTGTCACACTTGATGAACAAGGTAGATTAGTTTTTCCAGAAGGCAAAGTATTTATACCTGATGCGAGTGTACGGCTCAATATCGTTGGACATCCAGAAAAATTGAAAAAAGTTGGTGCTCAAAATTTAGCAAATTACACTGATGAAATAATGCAACGCTACAATATAGATTCAGTAGACAGTCATGCTTATTTGAATCGTGCTGCTTTGGTAGGCAGTAAAAACGAAGAGCTTAGCAAAAATTATGCCAAACAACTTTATACACGAGAATATTTAAGAGGTGCCAGTGTTACAGGCAGAATAGGCGATATACAAGTTAATGCAGATGGCTCTAAAACGATGGACAGTCCTAATCAAAAAATCATTCATAGTTGGAATTATGAAAATAACAAACCTGTTTGGACAACAGAAAGTTCTAAGAATATTGGCGAAGTTTTGGACCATTTAAAATTAGGGTCGAACGATGAAGTAACTGCCTTAAATTTACCCGATTCATTGAATTATGGGGATTTGGGTAAAGTTGTTGGCAAAGGTCACATGAAAGCCGCTCACACCTTGAAAAACCACCCTGATTTATTATTTTTACAGCGATATGGAGGTACAGAAAATAGCCATTATATTGAACAATTAGAAAATGAGGTTAAATGGATTAACAAATTTAGAGAAATGGGCGTTAAAACGCCAAAATATTTTAAGACTATTTCTATGGTTGACAAAGACGGTCAAGAACGCCATGGAATTTTAGTTGAACGCATTCACAGTGCAGCTGTAGTAAAACCAGAGGATCTTTTGGGAGGGGTAAGGGAGAGGGCTGGTGAATTACTTAAAGATGAACGCACAACATACAAAACACTTGCCGACATTCAGAATTTATTAAAAAAATTCAACCAACATCCAAATTTGAGTATTGGTGATTTGCAAATGTTAATGGGTAGAGATGGGCAACTTTATGTGTTTGACCCAATCAACAGCGATCCACCATCGTCTAAAACTTTGTCTAGTGCCTTACAACAAGTCAGAAAAGACAATATAGAAGACTTAGAAAAGTTGAGAGACAAATCGTTAGGCACCCTGAAAAAGTTTGACCAAAACAAAGGCATGCACGCCATTCTTATCAGCGAGAATGTGTTAAAGCAAGATCCTGAATTTGAAAAAGATCTATTAAACAAGGCAAAAAAACAAAAAGACCTTGTCGTCATGAGTTGCAGCTCAGATAGTACAATCAAAGTGCTTTACGAGCCAAAAACTGACTATCAAATTGATAGAATTGAAGTCATACTTGATAAAAATAATCGCTTTATTGATAAAAATCAGATGAACGATTTAATAAAAGGAAATCCAAAAGTTTCTAGTGATATGGTTTTTCGTCATGCCCTAAAAAAAGATTTCAGCAATTACCGAACCAATATTATCGTTCAACACGGTAATAGCGATATCGCAGTTAAGGCTGCCCAAGACCTTGCAAATAAACATCCTGAAAATAGTATTGTTGTTCATTTTGATGCCAATAACAAATTAGTCACATCAGACAATGAGTTTTACACTCCCAAAGGCAATGTGCGACTTAGCTTTGTTGACCATGGAACAAACTTTGTGACAAGCGAAAATACTATGGATAAATTGGTTGACAAAGTCAAACAGATTTATGACACTTATGCCGATGAAAATACTTATTTTAAACGCATTGCCCTAGTAGGCTGTGATACCGATGGGGTTGGAACAACTTTAACCAAAAGCTTTGCTAATGCTATTTATAACGACATACCAACCCTAAAACACACAGAAATTACTGGCAGAACAGGACAAGTGCAAGTAAATGACGATGGCACCAAGACCATGACAACAGATGGCACCAAAATGGTTTATAGTTGGGATAATAAAAATAATGATATTGTTTCAAGAGCTGAACATAGCAAAAAAACAGAAGATGTATTAAAAAACCCATTATCAGAAGATATATTTAGAAATCCATTTAACGACAAGATTGATGAGCAAGTCAAAAAATTAGAAGAACTATTTACAAATGAAGAATTTGGAAATTTAGAGCCTAGTAAGCATCAAGATGTGTTAGATAATATTCTTGAAGTTCTTTATAAGGCACAAAAGGATGGTATAGAGTCTCATCTGCCTGATCTAGAAAAGTCTATGTTAGTTTTTGATGAGCACTTAAAACAACACCAAAAATCAGAAATTTTAAAAGAGTTAAATGAGGTAAGAGGCTCTTTAAAAGATTTTGACACTGAAACCAAATTCAGAATTTTAAGTAGAGAAGGGCAGGAATTGTACGAATCTATCATTAAGCCTATTAAAGAAGAATATCAGAAAGCTCAAATATTGGAAATAGATAAAAAGATTGAGGCATTAAAGGTTATTCACGATAAAGTCATAGAACTTTTAAAAAGCCATCCTAAAATAAGTAAAGAACTAGTGAGTAGTAAATTGGCTGTGGAGCGTGTAACTCAAACAGCTGAGCAATCTCAATTTAAGTTTAAAACATGGAATAAGCCACTTTTGGTAGATAGATTAAATAAAGTATCGTCATCATGGTATAGACATCGAATTATTATAACATTGGAAGATGATAAAATCTTATCTGCTTCTGAAAGTCTAATTGCGAGTAAACATCCAGATAAGACAACTATTGTTCATATGGATAAGCAAGGTAACTATTCTACTGTATTTGGGACTAAATTAGACAAGATACCATCAGGAGAGTTAAAGGTTATAGTTAATGGGCATGGTAATTTAAAAGGATTCCAAGATAGAAGTGTTGACGATATTGTTAAATATATTGGCATAATAAATCGGGCTGTTCATGACGATTCTCGTTTGAAAAAAATCAGTTTATTTTCTTGTAGTTTAGGGGATAGATATCCTAAAGTATTGCTACCTAAGTTAGCAAGAGAGAATATAATTACTGAAGTAAGTGTTAGATTAGGTCGAGTAACTACTCTTCCTAATGGTAGAAAAATTACAATAGGAACGCAAACGGACAGTCGCCGACAATATCACTCAAGCGAACTTAAAAAAACTTATGCGCTCAAACAAGGTAAAGTAGTTCTTGTAGATTCTTATTCAGATGAACATTATGATGTCATCCTTTCTGTTAAAAAAAATGGAACTCTAGAAATAAAAAAGATTCACGGTGACAAGGAAGTTCATGAATTGCAAGGCAGATTAAAAGTTCGCGTTGAGGCTAAAGATTTTGATACAACCAAAAAAATACTACAGGAATTTCAAGAAAAACTACCTACAGATGCTTCAATGGAGCAAATCAATATTAAAACAGAAAAAAGTAGTGATAGTTGGTTTACTGATTACAACACACCTGAGCAGATAGAAAATTTAAGAATCTTAGGCATACAATTTGATGCAAATATTTTGTTGTATTCCAACTCTGGACCTAATCAAGGAACAGTTGTTGTTAGTAATAGGAATTCTGGGAGTGCTCTTTATAAAGGTGCTTCAATGTTTACTCAATCTCACAATATACCAAAAAATACATTAGTATTGCTTGAAAGTTTTTCAAGCAATATTAATGCTTTTCATTATTCGCAAAAAGGATACGATTCTGATGTTACAGTGAAAATTTCCCACCACCCCCCAGCTACCACCCCTACAATAGAAAAAACTTTAAAAAATTTAATACGCTTGACAGCGGTTACTGAAGGCTTTCCTATTGGCAAGATAAGTATTGAAACACCTATAGATTCCGATATTGATCATTACAAAGATTTGCTTAGATCTTTATATGAAGCGTATAAAGTTGAAGTTACAGTAATGGCAATATTACAAGACGGTAGGGTTCAGACATGGTTATCAATTAATGATACCCAAATGGTTGAATATAGTCTGAAACACCTAGCCGAAACCACCCCCCACCAAGACAAACCCCTCCAAGATTGGGACGATTTAAGTAAAAACCAAACCGACAAACTAAAAGAAGAATCTAAAAAAACCAAACCCAGTTTAGCCAATCACGACCATCAAGTCCTAATCCAAACTGAATTTGATAGGAATGTTAAGGGCAGCACCCTTAAACTTGCCTCTAAACACCCTGCACAAACCACCATCGTGCAAATGCAAAAAGACGGCACTTACCGAGTGGTTTACGGTCCTAAGCTTAAAGATATTACAGGCAGGGTCAAAATGGTGGCCGTGGGTTACGGCAGAGAAGAGGGCGACACTCAAACAATGGGAGGTAGAACCGCTGATGAATTAAGTGCAAATATCACCAAACTCAATCAAGCGTTAGCAGGTGATGCAGATATACAGCGTATTAGTATCGTTGGTTGTAATATGGAATCAGACAATCCTACCGATAATAGCGACAGCCAATACGGCAGAAGAATGGTCGAAAAACTCAGTCAATCAAACATCAAAGCCCCTGTTGTTGTTAGAAGTAGTTATGTTACTGTTGATGAAAACGGTAAAAAACTCACTTCAAACACAGGTTCAGGTAACTGGATGCACAAAGACAGTGCAGCCAAAACCATTTACAGTCTTGGCTCAACAGGTGCTGTGATTAGCAGAGTTTATAACGATGAAGGTACTTTGATTAAATACAACGGCAAGCGTTTAAATCAAGATTTGGATAACGACACCAACCCACAAGACACAGGGGATCAGCAAGTAGTAAGTGATAAGCAAGAACAACCAAAGACAAAGACAGATACGGAATCAGAAGCAACCAAACAAAAACTGGCTGATATTGATAGACGGCAAACTGAGTTTGCCAATTCAGTTGACCCCAAGAAAGTCAAACCACTGAGAAACCCTAACACCACCAGCACACCTAGCAACAGTAAAAGTAAAAGTAAAATTGCCACCACTGCTTTTAATATTCAAATTAATATCGGCAATGGCGACCACACCACCTTCTTCGGCGGTTCTACCAATGTAGATGTCAAAGTTGGCAATGGCGGGCACTACGCACTTATGTATGGCGATAACAATATTTTTGTCAGCATTGGTGATGCAGGCAGTACTAAGCGTTTTGTTGAAATAGGCGGTTATCGTGCATTAGAAGGAGTGCAAGTTTTAATAGGCACTAAAAATGTAGTGGTCAACCATGGTACTAGAAATGACTTGATTATTGCAACAGACCCTTCCTTTCCAATGATTCCATTTGTTAATCCTTTTGACGGCTCAGCCAATATCTTGGGCTCCTTACAAGGCATGGCAGACTTGAATCACTCTGAACAAAATGCCTTATGGAGTTGGAAAAAAACCAAAAAGTTTGCAACCAGCATGAGCTCTCTAGATGCAACTAGTGATACCAACTATAAGAAAATATTGATGAGTGGTGGACAAAACGCAGTGTCCGACAGAGGGTTAAAATACGATATAGAAATGACACTCAATAAAAAATCTAATGATTTTATGCAGCGTGAAAGCAAGCGTCAAGAGGCAAAACAAAGCTTCAAAGAGAAAGTGAGCAATTTTAGCTTAAATCTCACAATTGGCGGACAAGGTTCTGACATCCTTGTCGGCAACGGTAACTTTAGCTTTATGTTTGGTGATACCTTCTCCTCTGTTTTAGACACCACTGTTGCTTCATTATTCGGCATTATGCAACAAGGATACACCTCAGACGGACAACCCAAAACAACCTTTACTTACACGCCAAGTAATGTCAAAACAAAACTGATTAACGGCATTCTCAATGAAATGGCATCCCAAGCAAAAGATACCACCTTTGGCAATATATTAGGTTACGAATACACCAATTCTGGCCACATCCGCAAAACCTCAACACAAAGCCCTGATTTATCAATGTCAGATTTATTAAAAGAACTACTTGGTACTGTATCTGACACTTTTGGCAATTCTATTAAAGCCTTGTCCGAACCAGAACGCATTATTAACGCCCTAAAATCAGGCATAGATTCGATAGAAGACATGGGTGAAAATACCTTGGACGCATTGGGGATTAAAGACAAAGATAAAGACAAGGATAAGGACGAAGACGAAGATAAGGACGAAGATGACAGCAACAAGAGTACAGAAAACAATGACGAAGCCAAACAAGACGACAAAAAAAATGAAGCCTTTGGCTTTAGCGGTCTCAAATTACCTTCGCTATTCACTCTTTTCACACCAAACCTAATTGAAACACTCAGCAATTTGCCAGAATTAGCAGAAACACTATCCAATAGTATTTCCACAGATTCTGCCAATATGGAAAACAAAGCCCTTGAACTTTTCTCAGACATTGGCTATATGTCCAATGACGGAGATTTATTCTTCAACATAGGCGCTCAAAACTTTGCATGGGGCGGCGACGGCAAAGATTTATTTGCCTTAATGGGCACCAATAACAATGTCTGGGGCGGTAAAGGCGATGATGTCGCCTATGTTATTGGCGAAGGCAACACCATTAGTGGTAACGAAGGCGATGATAGTGCCGTTTATGTAGGGCAAAATCACATGTTTATTGGTGGTGAAGGTGATGATATTAGCGTAGCATCCGGTCGATACAATACTTTATTTGGCGGCGCAGGCAGAGACCAACTTTGGGCATTTGGAGAAGGCGCCTACCTTGCTGGCAATGAAGGCGATGACTATCTGGTATCCACTGGTAACTATGGCAAAATTCACGGTCATAGTGGCGATGATGTCGGTATTTTAATTGGTGCTTACAATGTTATGAACTTAGGCGAAGGTAACGACCATGGCAAAGTATTCGGCAATAAAAATATCGTTTATTTGCGTGAAGGTGATGATGAATTAGAAGTTGCCAGCCATCAGTCCTCTGTTATGGCAGGATCTGGCAATGATGTTTTATATATGCATAAATATTCAACTGATAACAATATTAACGCAGGATCAGGCAATGATTTGCTGTATTTAAATGGCACAGAAAACATTGTTACTGGTGGTGCAGGTACCGACATATTCATCGTTGGAAATGACAATATATTTAGCAAAATCATCACCGATAAAGAAGATTATATCGCATTTGATTTAGACAGTTATCAAGACACCATGTATCACAAAAACAATAACGACCTCTTAATCAAACACCGGTCATTAATAACACCAAATAAAACCGATGACAAACATCAAAAGGACAATACCGATGTTGATATTGCCAAGCAATATAGAGAACAAGAAGGCACCGTGTTAATTAAAGATTATTTTGCCGATACCAGTAGCACCGAAAGTGCAAAAATTTGTATTAGCATCGACACTGACAACGAGCGCTATCATTATTTGGATAAAGAACAAGTCAGTAAATTGGTTGAATATATGTCATCTTTTGACTCATTCTCCGACACCGAAGGAGCAGCTAATTACAAAAAAGAAGTTAATCAATTATGGTCCGAAGCCAAGGTTGGTTATAATATTCCCGAAGTTATGAAAAATTTAATTTAATAAAATAAAAAAGAGTAAAAAATATGAATAATAAAAATATGTTTGTAGATACCATCAGTGCCATTAATGTCAACAATGGCATCGTCAAAATGAACCTAGTAGCCCAATCTTCTGAGCAACAACCAACCGATGATAACAATAACGAACCAAAATTTGACGACCTAGGACAAATCACCATGCCATTAAATGGTTTTTTGTATATGTTAAGCGTCATCGAAGGACTGATGCAAGATGACAAAATGAAAGATATGATTCAGCGTTTTCAAGAGGCTGGTATTATTCCAACTGAGAAGGATATTGAGAAGGCTCAGGGTAAATAA
Source organism: Bathymodiolus heckerae thiotrophic gill symbiont (assembly GCF_900180345.1). Lineage (GTDB taxonomy): Bacteria > Pseudomonadota > Gammaproteobacteria > PS1 > Pseudothioglobaceae > Thiodubiliella. Next base: position 7,285 of record NZ_FXLV01000036.1, on the reverse strand, counting down.
TTTTTTTTAAGTGGGCTCAGTATTGCAACCAGTTTACCAATCAATTTATACACTATTTCTGTTATTAAGAGAAGAGGTTCTTGGCAGGGATATTCTTATTCAAGCAGATAAAGATAATGTGGTGTTTGATGAAAAAAAACTGCATTTATTTGCCGAGAAAAATCTACTAAAGCTCCAGTTTGGCAAAGCAAAATTATCTGTTAAAAAACTACAAAAAAAAACGCCCTTTGTCTTTTTTACTAAAGAAGGACAGCCTTCTGTGGTTGCCAGTCTCTCCAAAGAGGGCGTTTTAATTCAACGCCCCGGTAAGGAACCCGCTCAATTTCAATTGCCTGATATTCAAAAAGTTTGGAGTGGTAAAGTTATTTTTGTCAAAGATACTGCTAAATTTGGACTTTGGTGGTTTGTTCCTGAATTTTTGCGTTATCGCAATACCTTGTTAGAAATCATTAGTTTTTCTTGCGTTTTAAAAATTGTGGCACTGATTTTGCCATTGATTTTCCAAGTAGTCGTTGATAAAGTGGTGGTTAATAATGCTTTATCAACCATGGTTATTTTATTGATTGCCCTGCTTAGTGCCAATATATTTGAAATCGCCTTAACGAGTATACGAGAATATTTATTATTACACACCGCTAATCGCATTGATATTGGCTTGGGAGTGCGTTTATTTAAGCATTTAATACATTTGCCTATTGCCTTTTTTGAAAGTAAATCTGTTGGATTATTGGTGAGTAGGGCGCAAGAAATTAACAGTGTGCGTGAATTTTTTACGGGTCAAGCATTGTTAAGTGTCATTGATTTTGTGTTTTTATTTATCACTTTTTTTGTAATGTATTACATTTCCCCAAAAATAGCCTTAGTGGCCGTTGCCACGGTGCCATTTTATTTTATTAGCGCTTGGTTACTTACGCCAAAACTAATCAAATATATTGAGTTATCATTCAACAAGGGAGCAAAAAATACCGCCTTTTTAACAGAATCCATTTCCAACAGCGAAACCATTAAAAGCATGGCATTAGAACGGGTTATGTTAAAACGCTGGAACAAGCAAACTAATAGTATGGTTAGTGTGAATTATAATTTACAAAAATTAAATACTTTTGCCTCGCAAATGGTGAGCATTTTTTCAAAAGTTGTGGGGGTATTGATTTTATGGCTAGGTGCAACTGAAGTCTTTGCGTTAAAAATGACCATTGGACAATTGATTGCCTTTAATATGTTATTGTCTATGTTTCAGCAGCCCCTTAATCAGCTCACTTCATTATGGCAAGAATTTTTACAAACGAAAATAGCGGTTGAACGATTAAGCAGTATTTTAAATACACCTGCTGAGAAGAAAACACACCAAACTCTGCACAAATTACAAGGCAAAATTGAACTTAGAAATGTGTCTTTTAAATACACACCTACTGGTAATTTGGTGCTTGAAAATATTAATTTAACCATTGAAATTGGCGAAAGTGTGGCTTTGGTTGGTGGGTCTGGCTCTGGAAAAAGCACAATTGCTAAATTGATACAAGGCCTATATGTTCCCGATTCTGGCGATATTTATATTGATAATGTTAATATCAACAAGATAGATGTGCATTCATTAAGGGACCAAATCGGCGTTGTTTTGCAAGAAAATTACCTTTTTCAAGAAAGTGTGCGCTTAAATATTGCCCATAAAAATCCAACATTGCCAATGGAACAAGTGATTAAAGCGGCAAAAACCTCAGGTGCCGATGAATTTATTCGCAAAATGCAATTGGGATACAATACTGAGATTCAAGAGGGGGGAAAGTCCTTGTCAGGTGGACAAAGGCAAAGAATTGCATTTGCCAGAGCCATTATTAACAAACCAAAATTACTTATCTTAGATGAAGCAACTTCTGCCTTAGACGAAGAATCCCAAGCGTTAATTCGTCAAAATATGACCACAATATCGCACGGTAAAACGGTAATTATTATCGCCCATCGTTTGTCCACTATTCGCTCTTGCGATCGAGTGGTGGTTCTTAATAAAGGTAAAATAACCGACATTTTAACGGGCGAAGATAAGGCTAAATATTTAACTCTCATACCATCATGAATTATCATTTATTTAAGAAAAAACTTGCTTCAATCTTTGCCAGCAAAAAAACCGATAACAAGGCGTTTGAATTTTCCCCCACCTATTTACGCATTCAAAAGCAAGCGCCGACAAATTTCTCTCGCCTCATTGGCTGGGGTGTGGTGTTGTTTGTAATAGCAGTGTTGCTATGGGCTTATTTCAGCCACATTGCCATTTATGCAAACACCACAGGCAAGTTAATTGTCTCTGGTAAGTCGCAAAAAATTCAACCGCTGAATGCAGGTAAAATTGAAAAAATTTATGTCAAAGAAGGGCAAGTTGTGCAAAAAGGGGATTTGTTGGTGCAACTTAGCGATGTAGATGCAAAAACCAATATTGCCAATTTAGAGGCAAAATTATCATTCTATCGACAAAATCAGCAGAATTTTAAATACATTTTCCCTATTGTTGAGCAAATAGAACAAGATGAAAATACTCAAAATACCATGCCAATTGACACCTTACGCAATAAGCAAGCCACCCTAGATTTGGAAGAATGTTTTAAACAAATTGCACAATTTAACACCAAAATTGAGAACCTAAGAAAAGCTAGTAATAATTTAAAAAAGGAAATTAAATTAGAGCAATCTATGCTGAAGAATGCACGCAAGCGTGTGGATATGTTCAGTCGTTTTTTTGACAATCAAGATATTTCCGAATTGCAATTTCTGCAAGCACAAAAGGAATTACTGCAATCTAAAAAAGAACTGCTAAGCAAACAATCTAAACTGCACGAATTAAATAACAATCGTCAATTAGAAGAAAGTAATAAAAAATTTGCTATCAGTCAAAAGAAAAATGAAATCTACAAAGAATATCAAAAAAATCAATTGGACATTATTGAATCCTCAGAGGCTATAAAAAAATATCAAAACCAGCGGCAAACAATGCGTCTTTATGCCCCAATAGAAGGCTTTGTGCAAGAAATTACCATCAACACAATCGGCGGAGTGGTAACCTCTGCACAAGAATTAATGTCCATTGTCCCCATAGGCAAACTTTCCCTACAAGCAGAGGTGAAAATATTAAATAAGGATGTTGGCTTTGTGCGTACTGGGCAAGTGGCAAGCGTGCAATTGGATGCCTTTAATTATATAAAATACGGTGCAATTGATGGAGTGGTTGAAAATATTTACCAAGATTCTATTGAAGACAAAGAGTTGGGATATGTTTTTTTAGCCACCATCAGCCTTAAAGACAACAAAATACGACACAAGGGCAAAATAACACACTTACACGCAGGCTTATCAGTCGTTGTCAGAATAGAAACAGGTCGCCGCCGTGTGATTGACTATTTATTATCACCTGTTTTGGAGCATGTCAATGAAGGACTTAAAGAGCGTTAATCTCACGGCTAATAACCGTGCTTTACGCTGTATCGTTCAATTACTAAGACATTTTGAAAAAAATATTGAGCTGACGAGCATCAGCCATTTATTGGTCAATAGTCAAGAGGATAATTTAAGCCAAACGGAACTAATATATGCCATTAAATGGGCAGGTGTTAATGCCGAATATATACAAATTGACCTAAATCAATTAGGCAAATTACACCTACCCGTGCTCATTGAATGCCAAAATAATTGGCTCCTTCTTGAAGCATTTGACGGGCAAGATCTCACTGTATTTGATGGTATGGACAGGTGGCAGATAAGCACACAAGATAGTCGTCAAATTTGGCAAAACTCCTGTATTGCCATTGCCAATAATTTAGAAGAATACGATGCCAACACTGTGCAAAATGTTGCCATTAAAAAAGAGTCTATTTTCCAATGGTTTTTACCCTCAATCAAAAAACATAAAAAACAATTTTTATCGGTGATTTTTATCTCCATTATGATTCAGCTGATTATGCTCCTCACTCCCTTGTTGTTCCAATATTTTTTAGACAGCGCATTACCCAGTTTTAACCCGACTAATCTACAAACTGTGATGATTGCAATGTTATTTTTTGCCTTGGTTGACCCGATGTTTTTACTGATGCGCTCCTTTGCCTTTTCCAATCTCACTTCTAAGATTGATTCAGAATTAACCAGTCGTATTTACGAACATTTAATGCAATTGCAATTGTCTTTTTTTCAAAACAATCAAATTGGCAAAATAACCGCCTTTATGAGGGAAATGGCAAATATTAGGCAATTTATGACAGGCAATTCCCTCACCTTGGTGATTGATTTAATTTTTGTTGTGGTGTTTTTCTCGGTTATGTTTCAATACTCTGTTTTTATGACCGTCATCGTCTTAATATTCTTGCTAATTTATTTCTTCTTTTGGCTAATAATAGGCCCAGTTGTGCGTAAACGAAGCGAGAAATGTTTTGATGCAAACGCAGAAAACACCGCCTTATTAACCGAAACCTTGTATGGCATTCACTCCATCAAATCAATGGCAACAGAACACCGATTTATCCAACAATGGGAAAAACGATTGGGAAAATATCAAAATGCTTACGCCAAAGCAGAGTTAACCAGTATTTTCTCCATACAAGGCATTTCATTTATTAATAAAATAATGGTCATTGTCATTTTATGGCTAGGCATTACCGAAGTATTAGAAGGCAACTTAACCATCGGTGCCTTTATCGCCTTTCGTATGTATTCTAATTATGTTGCAGAACCCGTTATTCGCCTAGCACAAATATGGCAAGATTTTCAATACACATTAGTTTCTATTAAAAAAATCAGCCTTATCCTCAAAGAACCACTAGAAGAATTACCAAAAAATATGTTCCTCAACAACCTCTCAGGTAATATCGTTTTCAAAGGCGTTTATTTCACTTACAAAAAAGAATTACCCCCCGTCCTATCAAACATTAATTTAACCCTAAAATCTGGCTGTATGCTCGGCATAACAGGCCCCTCTGGCTCTGGAAAAAGCACACTAACCAAATTATTACAAATGTTCTACCGCCCCACCACAGGGGAAATCTTAATAGACGGCTTAGACATCAGAACCCTCTCACCAACCGAATTGAGAATGAATATGGGTGTCGTCCTACAAGACAGCGAATTGTTCCAAGACACCCTAATCAACAACCTTAAAATCGCCAATCCCTATGTCAAAATGGAACAAATACAAGCCGTTGCCACAATGTGCGGCGCCGACTTCATCAAAGAACTCCCCCAAGAGTACGAAACCATGCTCAGCGAAAAAGGCAGCAACCTATCCGGCGGCCAACGACAAAGAATCGCCTTTATGCGTGCCCTAATAAACAACCCCAAAATCCTCATCCTAGACGAAGCAACCTCCGCCCTAGACTACGAATCAGAACGCGTCATTTTAAACCACCTACCAAAAATAAGAGAAAACAGAACCATCATCTCAGTCGCCCATCGCCTCAACACCATCAAATACGCAGACATCATCATTTTTATCGACAACGGCAAAATCACCGAACAAGGCACCCACCAAGAACTAATAGACAAAAAGGGTGGTTATGCAAAGCTTTATCAACTGCAACAACAAACCTAAATGGTTATCTATGCATTATGGCTTTCTAGCTAACGCTTGAATTTAGCTGATGCATTAACGGTTGACTAGAGTGATTTGTTATGCTTAATTTATAAAAATGATAGTATGCCAAATATGAAAGTTAATTTGATGTAACTGAAAGTGGCAGATTTTTTACCTCAGAAAAAGGCATGACGCTTTTAGTTGTCAGCTAGATTTTTTGGTTATGTTTGGCAGCTTATTAACTGTTGCTTTAAAGATTTACCTAAACAATATGCCAAATTACAAGGAACTGCATTTCCAACCATTTTATAACCCGCCATAAGATTACTATAATAAAAAATATGGCTATCTGGAAAAGTTTGTATCCTTGCACACTCCCTAATGCTTAACCGTCTGTATAAATCTTCTTTTCCTTCAACAAAAATTCTTTTATTTTGCTCTATAAGTTTCATTTTCGGTGCTTGTGGATGAATAGGTGCGTGTCTTCCACCTGCTTGTATTGTAAATGATGGCTCATCCCAGCTTCGCACGCGATTCCTAGACATATAAATACTCGAAAAACCTCCAATCATGTATTCATGATTAGGTAAATAACATTTATCGCCATTTGTTTTTTGCTTTTCTTTTGCAGGTAAAACACCTTCTTGGATATCAGTAATAATATCTTTTAAAAATCGTTTATTTTTTAATGGCTCAGGAAATTTAAACTTAAAATTTAAATCTTTTCTAATTCCTATAAAAAAGACTCTTTTTCTATCTTGTGGCGTGCCATAATTAACCGCATTTAAAAGAGAAAAGGATAAATCGTAGCCACTCTCTGAAAATAATATTTTAATATTTTTTAATGCTTCTGAATGGCGTTCAGCTAACATGCCTGAAACATTTTCTGCCAAAAAGAACTTTGGTTTTTTATCTCTTAAAATTCTAATAAACTCAAAAAATAATTGCCCTCTTTTATCTTTAATTCCTTTTAAAGTTCCTGCTTCACTCCAGCTTTGGCAGGGTGGACCACCAATAATACCATCACAATCAGGTATTTCATCTGAAGGAACACCTCTAATAGAGCGTCTATCTAAAGTGGTCTTGGGGAAATTTTTCTCAAATGTTTCCCAAATATCTTTATCATATTCATTAGCCCAAATAGTTTGAAATCCAGCCGCTTCAAACCCTTTATCTAATCCACCTGCACCAGAAAACAAAGAGACTATTTTCATATTAAACAAGCTCCTGTGGCACAGATAATTTATTGATAAATAAACTATGGGGAGCATTAATTAAATTGGGAATTATATACCTAAATCCGCAAACTTAATTTTAAGCCTTTTCCTCTAATCGCCATTTTTGGTTTTTCTCAACTTTTGTAGGTTTTTTATTCTCATATTTAACTTTTTCTTTTGGTTTGGCTAGTAAAACCTCTTTTAGGGTTTTTTCTATTTGTTTTAGGGTCGTCATAGTGATTTAGAATAAGGCAGTGATTTGATGTAGTCTTCCATAAATTGCCAGTCTGGTTGGGTGTTTTTTGTTGGTAATTTTATATTTATTTCCTTCATTCTTGTTTGACTGCATTTTCTGCCGTAATTATATCTATATTGTTCCAAATTAAGAATTGTTGTTAAAAATAGTGCAATATATTTATTCATCTTAAATTCCGGCACAAGCTTTTCCACATGGTCGCTTGCTGAAAAGTTATCTTTTTGGTATGAGCAATATCCTACTACAGCGCTATCGACAGTCAAA
>NZ_FXLV01000035.1 GCF_900180345.1 Bathymodiolus heckerae thiotrophic gill symbiont | reverse complement strand
TAATACTAGCGAGCTTGTTGCCAATACCATTACAGATGCGGTAGTTGGGGGTACAGTCTCAGTTATCGGTGGGGGTAAGTTTGCTAATGGGGCACAGACTGGGGCGTTTAGGTATTTGTTTAATGAGTCGATGCACGCTGGAAGCAACTCAAAGAAAAGTATGCCTATTACCGATTATCAAAGAAAGTTAAGTCAACAAAAAACACCAATGGCAAGAATTACTTTTTGGCATGTTAGAAACTCACAAGGAGATCCATTTGCATCGACGGCTTTAGATGTAGTTGCTAATAGAGGAATTCGTGGCATAAGTGCTAATATTTTATCGCCAATAAACAACGAACAATTAGGAATAAATCTTATGCAAGATTATATTAGCTGGATAGACAGGGATTATGCTAACATTAATACAAACAATAGAAGAGGGGTTTTGAGTATTGATCAAATTAATAGTTGGCACAACAATACATTTGACAGAACCCCTTGGTCTGGATTTTATGGCGGAAATTTACCTTTTACTAATGATATTATTTGCAATGGTTGCGATTCATATAATCTACAATGAATAATATAGTATTCTTTATAAAAACTAGTATTTTAAGTTCTTTACTGTCAAGTATTATAACAACTCCCTTGTTTGTATTTGGGACATATGATGCGAATATTGATATTGAGCCTTTTATCAGTATGATGCTACCTGTTTTTATTCCGTCATTTGCAGTAATCCTTGTTTTTACAATCCTATTCGCTGTGCCAACCCATATCTTGCTAAACAGAAATAATAATTTTAATATTAAAAACATGATGCTTATAGGCGCATTAACTGCATTAACTATAGATTTGTTCTATATAGTATTTGGTATTATAAATTACCCACTATTTTCTTTTTTTGGAATAATTCATTCGTGGATATATTGGACTATCGCAAAAAGAAAATAATGGGGACAGCATGAAGCTCCCCCATATGCACAACATTTGCAGTTTTAAAGAAAACAATGCTATCGCCATCGGTATGCGAATTGTCTTGGTGGATTACTTGTATTTCTTGGTTGTTTAAATGAAAAGTAACCTCATCATTAAAGGTAATAACTGGTAAGGCTACTTTAGGAGAAGTAGGTACTTTCTTATTAAAAGCCTTAATAAAATTATCATGACTCATACGCTCGCGAACTTGATCGTGCGCCACAATGATCACATCTGCTTTACCCATGTTTTCATTGCCACCTGTATGATCAAAATGCCAGTGTGTGTTAATCACAAATTTAATCGGCTGGCTTGTAATTTTGGCAATAGCGGCTTAAATTTTCTTGCTTAAGGGCGCAAACTAATCATCAATCATAAACACGCTATCAACCCCAACACAGACCAATATTGCCACCCTTGCCCGTTAGCATATATAGGTTATTACCAGCTTTTTGAGTCTTGCTCAAAAGCATCAGTCTTGGCGAATGCTGGATTAACTAAAGCACACGCAAAGGGCAATAAACCCAACAGAGATATTTTTATAAATTTCATGTGCATTTCCCTAAAAAATAAAACTTATAGCTTTCTTAATACTGCCTTATAAGACAAGGGTATTAATCATTAAGTGAATTTACTTATTACGCTTTAACCAAGCCACTAATAATTTTATTTGTAGCGGCGTAAGTCTGTCTTTATGTGCTGGCATTACCCCTTTTCTGCCAGAGGCAATTGATTGTTTAATTGACTCTAAATCACTGCCATAAATCCAAACACCATCACCCAAATTAGGTGCACCGAATACTGGATTGCCTTGTAAATTAATACCATGGCAAGCAACACAAAATTGTTTGTATTTTTCTTTACCGGCGGCGTGTGTCTTCTCATTGTAAGTATTATCAGAAATGCTTTTGACATAATTTGCCACATTGTTGACACCTTCATCACCCAACGGTACGCCCCAAGCTGGCATCACTGCCTTTCTACCATGAGTAATAGTTTGAATAATCTGCTCAGGCTTACCGCCCCAGAACCACTCTTCATCAACTAAATTTGGAAATTCGCCTTGACCTGAGGCATCTGCACCATGACAAGAGGCACAATACTGCGCAAAGGTGTTACTTGCTAAATGCATTGCCTCAGGATTGGCTTGTAAAGCTCTCATATCTGTTTGTTCTAAGGTAGAAAGCTCTTTGTAATATTCATCATCAAAATTTGCCTTATGCTCAATATATTCTTGCGCAATGGTTGAGCCAAGCAAACCTTTATAATTACCAAAACTTGGGTAAAAAATCATATAAAAAATCGCAAAAATTGCAGAACCAATACCCAGCCAAAACCACCATGCTGGGGCTGGATTAATACCCTCTTCCAAGGTCTCATCCCAGCTTACATCATGAACATCTGATACTCTACTAAAATAGATACTAATGCCTAAAGTTAATAAATAAATCAGTCCGCCAGCGGTCAGTATAACGACAACGCTCTGCCAAAAAAAGGGTAAATCAGCCATGTTTCTCTCCTGTTACTTCTTCCTCATCAAATAAGGGAATATTCATACAATAATCTTGCGCTTCCTTACTTTGTTTCATCGACATCCACATAATCAAGGCAATCATAAACCCCATGACTATCATATCTCCAATTAGAACAAACTGCCACATTAGCGAAAAGTCCCCAGCACTTGTAAATAAGCAATCACTGCATCTAACTCTGTCTTGCCGCTAATCGCTTGCTTTGCTTGTTTAATTTCTGCGTCAGTGTAAGGGTGTCCATACCACTGAAGTAATTCTAACTTAGCAGTAATGTCCTTTGTACTCACTTTGTTTTTAGCCAACCAAGGATAAGCAGGCATAATTGACTGAGGTACCACTGAACGAGGGTCGTTCAAATGCAATTTGTGCCATTTGTCACTATACTTGCCACCCAGTCTTGCTAAGTCAGGTCCAGTACGCTTTGAGCCCCACAAAAATGGACGATCATAAATATGTTCACCTGATACAGAAGCTTCGCCATAACGCATCACTTCTGCCACCAAAGGTCTAATCTGTTGCGAATGACAACCCACACACCCTTCACGAATATAAATATCCCTACCCGTTAATTGTAAAGCGCTATAAGGTTTAACATTCTCCGTACCTTTATGCAAGGACTCGTCAAACAAATTTGGTACGATTTGTACAAAGCCACCAATCGAGGAGACAATCAAAATACCAAATATCAACAGTGCTGAATTACTTTCAATAGTTCTATGTAGTTTTAACATCTAAACTCTCCTAAATTTCGTTGCCTGGGTGAACTTTTGGTATTTTCACCAAAACGGGTAAATTACACTTGCTTGCAGCATAAGTTCGATACAAATTATAAGTCATCAATAACGCACCTGATAAGAACATCAAGCCGCCTGTCAAACGCATCCAATGATAAGGAATAGTTACCAACATAATATCAACAAAACTATAATTCAATTGCCCATAATCATCAATTGATAAGTTCATAATGCCTTGTGCTACACCTGATGCCCACAACGCTACAATGTAAATTAACACGCCCATCAACGCCAACCAAAAATGTATATTTGCCAAACGCTTACTATATAACTCCGATGTGCCCAGCAACTTAGGCACTAAAAAGTAAACCGTACCAAAGGTAACAAAGGCATTCCAGCCTAAAGCACCTGAGTGCACATGCCCCACCGTCCAATCAGTGTAATGACTAATAACATTCACACTCTTAATCGCCAACATTGGACCCTCAAAAGTAGACAAGGCATAAAAAATCATTGACACTACCACAAACTTCATACCTGGGTCGGTGCGTAATTTGTCCCAAGCACCACTCATGGTCATTACCGCATTCAACATCGTTGCCCAAGAAGGTAGGATTAAAATAACACTCATCACCATTGCCACTGTCATTAACCAATCAGGAATAGAAGTGTAATGCAGGTGATGTGGTCCCACCCAAATATAAGTATAAACAAACGCCCAAAAAGCAATCACTGAAAGACGATAACTCCAAACAGGTCTACCTGCTTGCTTTGGTAGTGTGTAATAAAACATACCTAAAAAACCTGCTGTTAAGAAAAAACCAACTGCATTATGCCCATACCACCACTGCACGATTGCATCTTGCGCACCTTCATAAACTGGATAAGCCTGCATCCAACTATAAGGTATTGCTAAATTATTAACAATATGTAGCATTGTTATTACAATGATTAACGCGCCATAAAACCAATTAGAAACATAAATTGGACGGATTTTTCTAGTAGCAAGTGTACCAAAAAACACAACACCAAAACTCACCCAAACAATAGCAACTGCGATATCAACTGGCCATTCAAACTCAGCGTACTCCTTAGTACTGGTATAACCCATAAGTAAACTTGCTACACCAACTGCCACGCCAATTTGCCAGCCAATTGCCACAATCCATGCTAGATTTGGTGAGAACAAGCGCACATGACAGGTGCGTTGCACACTATAAAATGCAGTGGCAATTAAGGCCGAACCACCAAAACCGAAAATAACGGCATTGGTATGAAACGGACGCAAACGCCCAAAGGTAATTTCTGCAATGTCAAAATTCAGCCACGGCATCACCAATTCGGCTGCCAGATAAGCACCAGCACTCATACCAATAATTGCCCAAATCATTGTGCAAAACAATAAAAAAACAGTGGCAGAATCTGTGTAGTAAGAATTCTTGTCCATAAAATTAAACTCCTAAATTAGGGCCGATACCGTGCACCCAAGCAATGGCACTAATGCCTAACAAAGAAATGCCAGCAGTTGATATAAAACCAAACAGCGAGCAACCCATAAAGATGCCTCGATCATAATCCGTTTTTAATAACACGGGGATAGAGACAAATAACAAATAACCACTTAATGCAAAAATTGGAGAAAGCACAATCACATGAAATAAAAGAGAAGGATATAAGTGCGCTATACCGCCTAACATAATCGGCGTTGTAACCACAGTAACCACGGCAAAAGCGTCTTTTAAAGTGGCCTTGGGCGCATACACAGCAGACATCCATTTAATAGTCAGCGCAGTAACAAAAAAACCGATAACAAGTGCCAAGAAATAAAAAATAGCAATGGCAATTGATTGCGTTAAACTTAGGCGAATCGGGTCTGATATGCCCAGCGACCAGCCATAATAGTGCATACCATAAAAGGCGCTTATAGGTGGAATAAAAATAAGCCAAATTGAAAAACCAAAAAATAATTTGGCAGGTGAATATTCGGAGTGCGCTAAGCGCTCAATAGTTGTTTGAATCATAATAACCTTGCTTTTTTATGGTTGAACTACAATAAGTATACAATAAAAAAACGATTTTTCAATAAAAAAAAATTATATAATAAAAAAATAATAGAGACCTTTGCATAAATAGGGATGATTAGCAAAATTCAATTTTTGCCAGATTGGTGATTTTATTAAACCTTGTCCTAGCAGGGCTAAGGCTGGGTTTAAAAAATCGCCAAGCGGGTGAAAAGTGGATTTTTGATGATTATTCATATTTATGCAAAGGTCTCTAATATAGGTATAATTGCGCTCTTTGCCTACTCCATAAACCTATGCCTGACAATCAATCAAGTAACGAACCACAAGCCAAATTTAGCGATTTAGGGTTGTCTGATTCAATTTTAACAGTTCTGGTCACCCTCGGCTACGAAACCCCATCGCCTATTCAACAAGAATGTATCCGCCACCTGCTAGATGGCAAAGATGTGATTGGCCAAGCGCAAACAGGCACAGGTAAAACAGCGGCTTTTGCTCTGCCATTGCTTGACAAAATTGATCTAAACATTAATGCGCCACAATTATTAATCTTAACACCCACTCGTGAGCTGGCAATTCAAGTATCAGAAGCGGTGCAAACCTATGCACGAGGCATGAAAGGCTTTCATGTGTTGCCCATTTATGGCGGGCAATCTTACGATATTCAACTGCGTCCGCTAAAACGAGGCGTACATGCCGTGGTTGGTACACCGGGTCGGGTAATGGATCACATTAAGAAAGGCACTTTAAAGCTAGATAATCTTAAGTCTTTTGTCTTAGATGAGGCGGATGAAATGCTAAAAATGGGCTTTATTGATGATATTAAATGGGTAATGGAGCACATTCCTGAACAACGACAAATTGCGCTATTCTCAGCCACCATGCCATCTGTCATTAAAAAAGTAGCAGAAAAATTTCTTAGCCAGCCAAAAATTGTCAAGATAAAAACCAAAACCGAAACTGCCACCACGATTACCCAAAAATATTGCATGGTTGGTGGCTTGTCACAAAAACTAGAAGCACTAACCCGCATCCTTGAAGTAACTTCGTTTGATGCAATGATTATCTTTGTTAGAACCAAAACACTCACGGTTGAACTGGCAGAAAAACTCTCTGCACGAGGGTTTTCGGCAGAGGCCATCAACGGCGATATTCAGCAAAATCAACGAGAACGCATTATCAATAATTACAAAAAAGGTAAAATTGATATCTTAATTGCCACCGATGTTGCTGCCCGTGGTTTGGATGTGGAGCGCATCTCGCATGTGGTCAATTACGATATTCCACAAGACGCTGAGTCTTATGTACATCGCATTGGCAGAACGGGTCGTGCGGGTCGCAAAGGCGAGGCAATTTTATTCATATCAAACCGTGAAAGGCGTATGCTCAACACTATTGAACGCGTTACTCGTCAGAAAATTGACCCACTTGAATTGCCCACGGCAAAAATTATCAACGCCAAACGCATTGAAACTTTCAAGCAAAATATAGTGCAAATCATCAGCAACCAAGATTTGACGGTGTTTGAAAAATTGGTTAGCGAATTTCAAACAGAAAATCCAGACATTGAAGTCTCCAAAATTTCTTCTGCTTTGGCATTTATCGCCCAAGGTAGCGAGCCATTACTAATCTCGGATAAGATGCAAAGTTTTGGCAGAGAGCAAACGCAAGGTGAAGAAAAAACCATCTCTCCTGAAGCCACTCCGTTAAAAAATCACCCGCAAATCCCAATGCACCGCTATCGTATTGATGTGGGCAATAACAACGGCGTAAAACCAGGCAATATCCTAGGCGCAGTCGCAAACGAAGCAGAAATAGACAGCGAATACATCGGCGCAATCCAGATTTTTGATAATTTTTCAACCATTGATTTGCCTAATGAAATGCCCAGCGAGGTGCTGGAAATGCTACAAAAAATTGTTGTTTGTGGCAAACGCTTAAATATGGCACAACTCACTGAAAAAAACAACAAAGCAATAACGGGTGGTGCAAAATCAGGCATTGGAAAACGCAACTTTGGACGCAAAAAGTTTTCAAAAAATCGCAAACGAGATGATGATAGAAATAACAGGCGTGGCAAAAAACCCAAATTTTCACGCTCACGCTAAGATTTTAAAAACACAATGAGGTTTTCACACTTTTTGCCTTTTTTAGTTTGGCTTAAGGTTGTTAACAAAGAATCCCTTAAAACAGAAAAGAATCCCTTAAAACAGATTTTATTGCAGGATTAACAGGCGCTGTCATCGTCTTGCCTCAGGGCGTAGCATTTGCCACTATCGCTGGCTTACCCCCTGAATACGGGCTATACACTGCAATGGTTACGCCCATTCTTGCAGCATTGTTCGGTTCATCATTGCATTTGGTCTCAGGTCCAACCACAGCTATTTCCATTGTGGTTTTTTCTGCCATTAGTCATCACGCCGAGGCAGGCAGTGCAGAATTTATCTCTCTAACGCTGACACTCACTTTTCTTGCTGGCGTTTACCAGCTGGTATTTGGCTTGGATCGCTTAGGCGCAATGGTTAATTTTGTCTCTCACACAGTCGTTATCGGCTTTACCGCAGGTGCGGCTATTTTAATTGCCAGCAGCCAGTTAAAACACATCACAGGTATTTTTGTCCCTAAAGGCGAATCGTTCATCCACACTTTAATAGATTTATACCAAGGTGCTGGGGAGGCGAATATTTATCTGATTGTAATTGCCTTGGCAACCTTAATTACCGCTGTTTTAACCAAAAAACTCTTTCCAAAACTGCCTAATTTATTACTGGGAGACCTTTGCATAAATAGGGATGATTAGCAAAATTCAATTTTTGCCAGATTGGTGATTTTATTAAACCTTGTCCTAGCAGGGCTAAGGCTGGGTTTAAAAAATCGCCAAGCGGGTGAAAAGTGGATTTTTGATGATTATTCATATTTATGCAAAGGTCTCACTGGGTATGGTTGTCGGCAGTCTGCTCGCCTTATATTTCAAAGATTTCACCACACAAATCAAATTAGTAGGCGAAATCCCCGCACATTTGCCACCCTTATCTATGCCAAATTTTTCATTTACTACCATTAAAATGCTCGCACCTGAGGCGTTTGCTGTCGCCTTACTCGGCTTAATTGAGGCAGTCTCAATCAGTCGCTCTATTGCCACAAAATCTGGTCAACGCATTAATACCAATCAAGAGTTTATCGGCCAAGGTGTGTCAAATCTATTTGGTAGTTTTATGTCAAGTTATGCAGGATCTGGCTCATTTACCCGCTCAGGGTTGAATTTTGAATCAGGTGCAAAAACCCCCTTATCCGCCATTTTCTCTGCCGTTATATTAATGATAATTGTACTGCTCATTGCACCATTAACCGCTTATTTACCCATTGCCGCTATGGCGGGCGTTATCCTTGTGGTCGCTTACAATCTCATTGATTTTCATCACATTCGCAAAACCCTAAGTTTTAGCATAGAGGAATCTGCTATCTTAATTACCACTTTCCTAGCCACCCTATTTCTTGAGCTAGAATTTGCTATTTACTTGGGCGTTTTGCTCTCATTGGTTTTGTTCCTGAGTAAGACCTCTACCCCTGCCATTCCCACCTTATCGCTAGACAACACCCAAGAAAATGGCAAAAAGAAATTCATTAACATTAACAAAAAGCCCATCAAACAATGCCCTCAACTCAAGATTATTCGCATTGATATGTTGGTTTATTTTGGCTCGATTAGCCACATTCAAAAACGCATTACTGCCATTGTAGAAAATGAACGCATTAACCATATCTTGATTGTTGCCAGCGGCATTAATTTTATTGACCTCGCAGGCACAGGCGCACTTATCTCAGAAAACAATCGCCTCATAAAAAACGGTGGTGGTTTATATTTTGTCGGGCTTAAAGCCTCCGTTTACGAGTTTGCCGCCAAAGCGCACTTCATTCAACAAATCGGCAGATCACACTTTTTTGACTCAAAATCACAAGCCATTGCCCACATTTACCGACAACTAGAGCCACAAACTTGTGCCACCTGCCAAGCACTTATTTTTAATGAATGCCAACCTTAACAAAAAATATGTGCTAAAATTCTTCCTGCTGGTAAGAATACAGCTGCTGTTTATTGTTATGTATTGATGTCAAACATCAACCCTAAGTTATAAAAGTAGTGGTTTTTTTCGGTATTTTTTTATAATTTATAGGAGACATTATGTCTACAACAGGAACAGTCAAATGGTTTGACGCAAAAAAAGGATTTGGTTTTATTGAGCAAGAAAGTGGCGATGATGTATTCGTTCACTTCCGTGCCATTCAAGGCGATGGCTACAAATCATTAGACGAAGGTCAAACAGTAGAATTTGACTTAGAAGATGGCGATAAAGGCCCTCAAGCAGTGAATGTACACCCACAATAACACTTAGTTTTTGTGTATTAAAAACCCAGCTTAATTGCTGGGTTTTTTGTATGTAAAATTCATTAAAATGAGCTTATGAAAACATTTTATTGGTATGACTACGAGACTTTTGGCATCAGCCCAAAAACAGACAGAATCTCGCAATTTGCTGGTATTCGCACAGACGAGTATCTTAATATTTTGAATGAGCATATGTTTTATTGCAAGCCAACTGGTGATTGCCTGCCGTCTCCACAGGCTTGTGCAGTAACGGGCATAAGCCCGCAACTTTGCGAAGAAAAAGGCATGATTGAGCACAAATTTATCAAAAAAATTCACGCTCAATTTTCAGTGCCAAATACTTGTATTGTTGGCTATAATTCAATTCGTTTTGATGATGAATTTACTCGTTATTCACTGTATCGCAACTTTATCGACCCGTATGCTTGGCATTGGAAAAATGACAATACTCGTTGGGATATTCTCGATGTGGTGCGACTGTGCTATGCACTTAAAAAAGACACTAGCCTCAAGTGGGTGCATGATGAAGATGGCAAACCCATTTTTAAACTTGACCAACTGTCGCTTGCTAATGGCATTGAGCATGCCGATGCGCACGATGCTTTAGCGGATGTTCGTGCCACTATTGCTATTGCGAAAATTATTAAAGACACACAGCCACAGTTATTTGAATATGCTTTTAGCCTGAGGCAAAAGAAAGCGGTTGAGGGGAAAATTAAACTGTTTGAGCCGATATTGCATACTTCAGGAATGTATCCTGCCACGCTTTCTTGTACACGGCTTGCTGTTGCGCTGGCGTATCATCCAGAATATAGCGATAGGGCGATTGTGTTTAATCTAGATCAAGACCCTGCTGTTTTGTTGACGCTGGAGGCAGATGAATTGAAGAAGTTGATGTTTACCAAGCAATCTGAATTACCAAAGGGAGTGGAAAGATTGCAAATTAAAGAGATTATTTTCAATAAAAGTCCAATGTTTGTGCCTAATGTTTATAGACTTGATCCTAAGATTGTTGAGCAATTGCAGATTGATATGGATACTTGCCTGCAAAGATTGGCGTTTATTAAAGACAATCAAGTGACAATTGGCAAGATTGCACAGGATTTGTATCGAAAAAATGAACAACGCCCAACCAACCCCGACGCTGATCAAGCGCTGTATGACGGCTTTATGGACAACGCCGATAGACGCATTGCCGAACAAATACAGAGTTTGGATATTGAACAGTTGAAAGATTTTCACCCAAAGTTTAAAGACACCAAACTTTCAACACTACTGATACATTTCAAAGCCAGAAATTACCCCGAATCCTTAACTCAAGACGAACAAGAAAATTGGTTTGAAACCGTACAAAATCGTGTTCAAACGGGGGGAAATGGCTATTTATCTATTGATGTGTATTTTGAGTATATTAATACTATGCGTCAATCTCATCCTCAAAAAGAACAACTTTGGCAGCAATTAGAACAATATGGAGAGTCATTCTCTTAACTTGTTGTCAGTCCATTTTGCTATTAATTTAATACTCAGGTATAATACTCGCACAATCAAAAACGGATTTGAGACAATGAACGCCGAAACACGCAGTGAAATGTTTAACAGGTTACTCAAAAAGATACCTAACCCGACAACAGAATTAAACTATTCAACCCCATTTGAATTATTAGTAGCCGTAACTTTATCAGCGCAGGCGACCGATAAAAGCGTCAATAAAGTAACAGATAAATTATTCCCACTTGCCAATACGCCCAAGACTATTTTTAATTTAGGTGAAGATACCGTCAGAGAAACCATCAAAACCATCGGCCTATTCAACTCAAAAGCCAAGCATATTGTGCAGGCTTGCAGGATTTTGATTGATAAATACGACTCTCAAGTACCTGAAACCCGCAAAGAACTAGAGGCCTTGCCCGGTGTGGGACGAAAAACAGCCAATGTGGTTCTCAACACAGCATTTGGACACCCTACCATTGCGGTTGATACGCATATTTACCGTGTTGCTAATCGCACAGCGATTGCCAGTGGCAAAACGGTGTTAGAAGTAGAGAAAAAACTGGTGAAATTTATCCCTGATGAGTATCGTGTACCTGCACACCACTTAATGATTTTGCACGGTCGCTACACTTGCAAGGCACGCTCCCCTCTATGCACAGAATGTATTTTGCTTGATTTGTGCGAATACGAAGAGAAGAATTTATAAGTGTTTTACACTCAAGATAGAACTGAACAACGCCAATTTCTTGCCAACGCTTGGCAAAAATACTTAGATAAAAAAACACTTGACCTGCTAGAAACCCAACTCACACAAGTAATTGAAATGCATCCTGAATATCATCAGTTGATTAGCAATATTGAATCAGATTATTTTCCAGAACAAGGTGAGGTTAATCCATTTCTGCACATTAACTTGCATTTGTCACTTAGAGAGCAATTGTCCATTAATCAGCCAACGGGCATTCAAGATTATTATCAGAAAATTCTACACAAAACTAAAAACCCGCACGAGGTAGAACACAGGATGATGGATTGCATTGCTGAGATGATTTTCTCCTCACAAAAAAACAACACGCCGATGAATCATCAGGCTTATATTCGTTGTTTAGAAGTAAAAATACGGTAATTTGATTACGGGAGAATTAGCAAAACCGCGTGGTTTGGGCAAAAAGACAAAACTCAACTTATTCTTGAATTGAATAATTACAAAAATTATTAAGGCTTCCAATTAACAAAATTTTCTAATAATTTTAAACCATCGTGCTGAGACTTTTCAGGGTGAAATTGCACAGCAAATATATTGTCTTTGGCGGCTGCGCAAGTGAAATCAATGCCATAATTACTTAACCCAGCAACCACCGATGAGTCATTTTGCTTAACATAATAACTGTGCACACTATAAAAGCGTGCATTATCTTTAATATTATGCCAAAGTGGATGGGTTTGTGTTTGTTTAACCGTATTCCAACCCATGTGCGGAATTTTTAACTCAGTTTCTGGAAAATGCACAACATTCCCAGAAAAAATAGACAAGCCATCTGTGCCGCTATTTTCTTGAGAATGGTCAAACAAGAGTTGCAGTCCAAGACAAATACCCAAAAAAGGTTTTTCGCCTGCGGCTTGCTTCATTGCTTCAACCAAACCGTGCGTATTCAAGGCTCGCATACACGCACCCATCGCACCCTGCCCCGGAAACACGATGCGATCTGCATCGGTAATTAACCCTACATCATCAGTAAGAAATATCTTATCATTAGGCGCAACATGCTCTAATGCCTTTTGCACACTACGAACATTGCCCATGCCGTAATCAACAATTGCAATACTTTGCATAAATATTTAAAGTGAGCCTTTGGTCGATGGAATCACGCCTGCTTGGCGCTCATCTAGTGTTACTGCCATACGCAATGCCCTACCAAACGCTTTGAAAATCGTCTCAGCCTGATGGTGAGAATTCACCCCTTTAAGGTTATCAATGTGCAAAGTAATCAAAGCATGATTAACAAAGCCTTGGAAAAACTCCGAGATTAAATCCACATCAAACGAGCCAATCATCGCACGAGTGAAATTTACATTAAGCGCCAGCCCTGGGCGACCTGATAAATCCAACACCACACGAGACAGCGCCTCGTCCAGCGGCACAAAAGCGTGTCCATAACGGGTAAACCCTGCTTTATCGCCCACGGCTTTGGCGAATGCCTGACCTAGCGTAATGCCGATATCTTCCACACTGTGATGGTCATCAATCTGCGTATCGCCATCACATTTAATGCTTAAATCCATCAAGCCGTGACGCGCGATTTGATCTAGCATATGGTCGAGAAATGGCACGCCTGTGTCAATATTCGCCTGACCTGTGCCGTATAAATTCAGCCCGACTTCAATATCAGTTTCGTTGGTTTTTCTAGATACTTTAATCATTTTCATTTTGCAATCTCAATTATCTTTTTATTATAACTATTAACAGCAATAATTGCCCATATAATACAGATTATGTAAGGAATAAACAATCCAAAACCAAAAGTGGCAAAACCAATAATAGCGGTCATTACCAACATAATCAAAGCACCAATAACACTTGCATAAAACAGCCCAATTGGCCCTAAAAATATGACCAAAAGAATCGCAACAATAAGACTTTTAGTCGGTAAGTTTTGCGATGACACAGCTTATAAGTGCTCCTTAATCAAAATCTCAGCAATCTGAATACTATTCAATGCTGCTCCTTTGCGAATATTATCAGAAACCACCCATAGGTTTAAGCCTTTTTCATGGGAAATGTCCTCACGAATGCGACTCACGAATGTATCGTCATGATTGGTTGCCTCTACAAAAGGCGTAGCGTAACCACCGTCTTCATGCTTATCCATCACCGTTACACCACTTGCTTTTGACAAAATTTGAGTGGCTTCAGCAGCGGTTATTTTGGTTTTGGTTTCAATATTAATCGCCTCAGAATGCCCATAAATCACTGGCACACGCACCGCTGTTGGATTAACTAAAATATTATCATCTTCAAAAATCTTTTGCGTCTCCCACACCATTTTCATCTCTTCCTTAGTGTAGCCGTTGTCCTGAAACACATCAATATGCGGCACCACATTAAACGCAATCTGCTTTGGATACACCTCAACATCAACCTCGGTATTGCCACTTAATAACTTAGTAGTTTGCTCGATTAACTCACTAATCGCCTCCTTTCCAGAGCCTGATACCGCTTGATAAGTTGCCACATTAATGCGTTCAATACCCACCGCATCATAAATCGGCTTAAGTGCCACCAACATTTGAATGGTAGAACAATTCGGATTGGCAATAATATTACGCTGCGTATAGCCTGCAATCGCATGCGCATTAACCTCTGGCACAATTAGGGGAATGTCTTTATCACGACGAAAATGTGCGGTATTATCAATCACCACACAGCCAGCCTCAGCTGCAATCGGTGCATATTTCTCAGAAATATTGCCCCCTGCTGAAAATAACCCGATTTGCGCTTGTGAAAAATCAAAAGTGCTTAAGTCCTGCACCGTCCAACTCTTACTCTGACAAAACACCTTCTTACCTGCCGAATTTGCACTCGCCAAAGGGTATAAATTATCAATCGGAAAATCCCGCTGTTCTAAAATCGAAAGAATCGTCTCACCCACCGCACCCGTTGCGCCCACCACGCATACATTAAACTTTTTATTCATCGTATATAAATTAAAATAATAAAATCAAGAGTTATTATACCTTCATCTCAAAGAATAGAAGTTTTACAATTTGAGCAAAAATTTGTATCTAAAATTATTATTTAGTGGATATTTTATATGGACCGTCAAGCAGTCCTTTTGACTTATGGTTAATAGCTATCAAGTTTGCAAGCATGGCTGTTTCGTAAGAACTGTCAATTGAAGAGGTCATAACCTGCGTAATGATTGCATTTATTAACATCCCTGCAAGACCGCCGCCACCATCACCAGAATCTCTAGTCGCAACGGCAGTTGATTCCCATAAAACTACACCAGTTTTAACATCAACCAGTTTAAGATCAGCTGAAACTGTAGTTACTGAAGAAATGACCATAAATTTCTGACCCCATTCATTGATAGTGATATACAACACTGCATCTGCACCAATGTGTTTATCAATTTTATCTAATGGAATATTATTCATTTCTGCAGGCGTTGGCAGTCCATTTTCTTTTAAAAATTGATCAATGACTGCAACAGGTAAAACATAATAGCCTTTTTCAGCTAATGGTTTAGTCAATGTAGAAAGATAAAGATAGGGCGCATTAACTTCAGTGGAATTATTATTCGGAGGAATAATGACAATAGAACGAGGTTTGCTTTTTTTTAAGGCCGTATAATCATAAGACTCTATCGTTTGGCAACCAGTAACAAGCATTGCAAATATTACTATTAATCCAGCTCTTTTAAATAATTTATTTATCATTAGTTAGTTTTTTATCGGCACGATTGAGCATACCATCAATTAATACATTGGCTTCTGGAAATAAAGTTTTTTCCTTCAATAATGCCGTTCTAGATTGTGTATATTTTCCTTGTTCAGCATACAATACACCTAAATATGCATAAACACCTGGCGCAACCTTCTTTCCAGCAGATTCAGTTTTTTGCAAATCAGTGTTTAATTTTTCGATTTGAGTTTGCACATCCATTGCACCTGGCTCTACATAAGATTGACGCACAATACTTTCATATTCGCCCCAATAATATATATTTTTGTTAGTAACACAACTTGTCAGTAGCATACTAACCAATAATGTGATTATATATTTGTTAACCATAATTATTTAATGGGTCTTAACTAGTTAAGACTCTTATTTATTAATCTGCCATGTACCATTTTGTATATCATCAGTTATGTTGTTAACTGCCTCCATAATAGCCAAATTAAGCACCTTCCCATTTAATGTTGCATCATAACCTGCACTACCACCAAAGCCAAATAATTCTTCGTTACTTAATGTGTATTCGCCTGCACCTTGCACAGAATGAACAATTTGAGAAGTCAAGACATCAACAACATTTAAAGAAACTTTAGCGTAAGCACTTTGTTTTTTTCCTGAACCTAATATACCAAATAACATTTTGTGTCCTGTCACTTTACGACCAAACTCAGTAACATTGCCAGTTATCGTGTAGCGTGCACCTTTAATATTTTGTTTAAGATTTAATCGCTCTGCTTCTTGAGTATTACCCTCTAAATTTTGACGATCCATTACATTAAAACGATTGCTTTGCTGTAAATGCGTCTTGAGAATAGTTTTTGACTGATTTCCCAGCTTGTCTGAATTAGAAGAAAACAAACCACGCATATAATCAGAACGATTTTGAAAGAGCCCAATGGTAATATCTATACGCACACCATTATAGGGCTGCTGGGAGTGCTTAACACGCTCTGGTGCAATAGTTTTATGCGTTTCTTGTGCCACACACCCAAATAAACCAAATAAAATTACAACAATACCAAGAGAAAATTTATTTTGCATAAAATGATTTTTACTTAAATAATAAGATCATAGAAATTATATCAGATAAAATTGTTAACATCAATGAATTGGTGAATGAGATTGTATTTCTGTGTGAGATGTTGACATAATGCTTGCACACCATAACTGTAATGATCTAACTTTCTTAGACACAAAGATAGTGTAATGATCTAATCAACTTGGACACATTTCAAGCCACTTTTTTCAATTCAGCCATCTTTTCTGCTGGGGTTAAATACCCAATAGCTGAATGAATCCTTTTGTAATTGTAAAAATAAATATAACTCTCTACATTTTCCACT
>NZ_FXLV01000034.1 GCF_900180345.1 Bathymodiolus heckerae thiotrophic gill symbiont | reverse complement strand
TAGTCTTGAATGCTGAGGTATATTTGGTTCGTTTTTTACTCGTTTTTTACTCCGATTTTTTTGTTTAGTTTAACGGGTTCGAAATAAGAAAAATTAAATTGTTGTCTGAAATTGTTGGGGTTTTATATTTACAAAAAGATTCGAAAAATTATACATTCAATTTAGCAAAATAACCGAAGATTAATAATTGGCAAGGATGCGATCTTGTTCCCATGTTGTGTGGGAACAAGGGCATGAGATAAACCTTGCTTATTGTGTGGCGTGTGTCATATAGCCGATGCGTTCCATTGCTTGTAGTTCGTTGGCGATGTAATACATTTTTAAGGTGTTTCTTTCCCAAGGTGGGATACCTGCTTCTTGGAGGACTTTTTTGAGGGATTGGGTGTGTGTTTTGTTGGGTAATTTAATGCGTTGACCTTCGTTTCGATAGCGGATGGAGAAATTGTTGTTGTTTTTGAATTCGGCATAATAGGGGCAGTTGTTTGCTTTTGCTTTTGCTTGTGTGTTGATAAAATAAAGTTCATTACTGTAGCGGCGGATTGTAAAAATGCCCCAACTAACCATGGGATTAGTGTCTTTTTTGGCGGACAATAATGCTAGAATTTGGTGCATAACTTTGTCGGAGGGGGGGAGAAATTTCAGGCTATTTAAATAGTGGCGAATGATATTTTTAATGCGGTAGGGTTTGAGTTTCATTAGGGGTTTGGTATTTAATCGGTTATTGTGGATGAGTTGATGGGTTTTGATATCAATTGTAGCTAAATCTTGTGTTAGTTGTAGGGCTTCAGATTGATGTTTGGCACTTCGGGCTAATGATTGGGTTAATTTTTTATAGGTTGTTTCTAATTTGGGGAGGATGTTTAATCTGAGGAAATTGCGTTGAAAACGGGTGTTTGTGTTGCTATCGTCTTCAATCCAAGAAAGGTGGTGATTTTTGGCGTATTTAAGAATGGTGGTTTTTTCTATATTGAGTAGGGGGCGGTAATGCACACCTTTGCCAAAAGGTTTTATCCTAGGCATAGAGGCTAGTCCAGCCACGCCAGAGCCACGAAAAAGTTGTAATAGCAAAGTTTCTGCTTGGTCATTTTGATGGTGTGCGGTGCACAGCACTTCATTTTCTGTTAAGTTGTAAGATAGCGAATGATAGCGTTTTTTACGCGCATTTTCTTCGATATTAGAGTATTTTTCTAAGTGTAAATCGATGTTGGTGCAGGGGATGTTGAGCGATTGGCATTGTGTTAAGCAAAATGTCGCCCACTCGGTGCAATGTTTGGACAAATGGTGGTTGCAATGAATGGCACGCAGGTTGTTAGGGTAATGGGTGTGCAAATAATGTAGTAATACGATTGAATCGATGCCACCGCTGAGAGCGAGGGCAATTTTTTTACCTTCTAAGAAGGTATCTTTAGTCTTGAAATTGTCCAAAACTTAAAAGTTTGTCTGCTCGTTGTTGAACCAACTGGTTAATGTTTGTCGCCGTTACTTCTTGTAATTGTTGTTTGAGTGCTTTTTTTAATAAAACTTTTGCCTGATCGGGATTACGGTGGATGCCACCTAGGGGCTCATTAATAATGACATCAATTAAACCTTTATTTTTAAGATGTGTGCTGGTTAATTTGAGTGATTCTGCGGCAATATTTGCTTTGGCTGCGTCTTGATACAGGATAGAGGCACATCCTTCAGGTGAAATGACTGAATAAATACTGTATTTAAACATCATCATTTTATCTGCCACGCCAATTGCCAACGCACCGCCTGAGCCGCCTTCGCCAATAACCACAGAAATAATCGGTGTGGCTAATGTTGACATTTCAAACAAGTTTCTGGCAATGGCCTCAGACTGTCCACGCTCCTCTGCACCAATGCCGGGATAAGCGCCGGGGGTATCAATAAAAGTAACAATTGGCATTGAAAACTTTTCTGCCATTTTCATTAATCGTAAGGCCTTGCGATAGCCTTCTGGTTTTGGCATGCCAAAGTTGTGTTTGATTTTTTCTTGTGTTGTGCGACCTTTTTGTTGGCCAATAAACATAATTGATGTGCCATCTAGTTTGGCGATGCCACCAATGATGGCGGGATCATCTGCATAAGCACGGTCGCCATGTAGTTCAATGAATTCATCAAAGACTGAATCAATATAGTCAAGTGTATAAAGTCGATTAGGATGGCGTGCCAATTGTGCAATTTGCCAATCTGAAAGGGAGGCAAAGATCTTTTTTGTTAGCAAATTACTTTTATTTGTTAACGCTTGCAGTTCTTGAGTAATATCTGCTTTATCTTCAATACTTTTAAGTGCTTGAATCTTGCTTTCTAATTCGGCAATTGGTTGTTCAAAATTGAGGTAATTTAGGTTCATATTGCATTAAAATAATTTTTGATGAATTATACCATATTGCTTTCTATTAGACTTTCTAGATGTTTATTCTCAAGCAATTCTGCTTGTGTATTGCTTGGGAATAAACACTGTTTTTATTGCGGATACAGGCAACTATAGTATTTTTGTGGATACTTAGAAGGAGACCTTTGCATAAATAGGGATGATTAGCAAAATTCAATTTTTGCCAGATTGGTGATTTTATTAAACCTTGTCCTAGCAGGGCTAAGGCTGGGTTTAAAAAATCGCCAAGCGGGTGAAAAGTGGATTTTTGATGATTATTCATATTTATGCAAAGGTCTCAGAAGGAAAGATTTATAATGGATAATCGATTGTATTTATGGATGGTATTGGCAATGTTGTTTTGGGGTGCTTCTTGGCCGATTGCTAATATTTTGTCGGGTTATTTGACAATGCATGAGTTTATTGCATATCGGTATATTTTAACCACACTAAGCATGGCGCCTGTCTTGTGGTGGATGAAGTTGTCATTTAAAATTGATTGGTCAAATCTGGTAGTGGCGAGTTTGGCTGCATTTATGTTGATTTTTTATACCAAATTTTATTACTTGAGTGCAAAACACGGTGCACCAGGACTAGCAGGTGCAGTAGTAACTACCTTAATGCCTATTTTGGTGTATTTACTAATGTTGTTTGGCAAGCAAAAGCATCCAGTATTAAAAGATTGGTTAGCATTAGTTTTGGGCAGCGCTGGTGTGGCAACTACGATGAATATTTGGCATTTTAAGTTGGATGAAATACTGGTGTTGCAAAATATGTATTTAGTCGCTGCGGCAGGTTGTTGGGCGGTTGCATCTCTTATTATCGCTTATGTAAAAACCATTAACCCTGCAGTGTTGAGTTTTTATATTTATTTGTTAATTTCAATATTCGAAATGGTATTTTTCTTAAAGCCGAGTAGTGATTCAATTTTTATGATGGATGACATTTTTTGGATAAATTTCCTTATTCTTACTATTGGTTCGACAACCTTTGCCACCACCGTTTACTTTCTTGGCATTCAATCGTTAGGCGCTAAAAGAGCCAGTGTTTTTACTTTTCTGGTACCATTTTTTGCTATCGGGTTGAGTGTTATATTTTTATCAGAACAGTGGCAATGGACGACTGTGGCTGGTGCAGTGATGACGATTGTTGCTTTGATAATTTTGAATCGTATCCATATTTATACAAAGATCTCAAGGGTAAATTAACCAAACTGGACTTGGTTAATTGTGGGTTTTTAGTAAGTAAAATAAAATCTAAATATAACTTGACATATGGGGTTATTTGTTGAAAATGCACACTATGGCGTAAACTCATAATAAAAGAGGAAAAAAAATGGCAAAAAGCATTATTGACGGGTTGTTCGGAAAATCTCCCATTAGCCCGTTACAGCAGCATATGATTAGTGTGCATTCGTGTATTTCAGAATTGAAAGACTTTATGGTTGCTATTCATGCACAAGATTGGACACAAGCGGAAAAAATTAGAAAGGATATCGGGCACAAAGAGGGTGAGGCGGATGTTTTGAAGAAGAAACTGCGTTTGAGTCTACCGTCAACCTTTATGATGCCATTCTCTCGCCGTGATTTGTTGGATTTATTGTTGATGCAAGATTCTATTGCCAATGTTACTAAGGATGTTTCTGGCTTGATGATTAACCGCAAAATGTCATTACCAAATGAAATCTTTGAAGACATAATTGAACTCACGGATATTTGTATTAAAACCTCAGCAGCGGCACTTAAAGCCGTTAATGAATTAGACGAATTGCTAGAAACGGCATTTGGCAATAGGGAGCGTAAAGTTGTCAGCTCTATTATTGAAGATGTGAACGAACTGGAAAGCCAGTCGGATAAAATTCAACATCAAATTCGTGCCAAGTTATTCCCTTTAGAAAAAGATTTACCCCCAGTCGATGTGATATTTTATTATCGTGCTGTGGAATGGCTGGGTGAACTTGCAGATGCCGCTCAGAAAGTTGGCTCTCGTTTAGAAGTATTACTCGCCAAATAGGAGCATAGCATGGAAATTATTGCAAATTACGGCAGTATTTTGTTGGTTCTTGCCATTGCTTTTGGTTTATTTATGGCGTGGGGTGTGGGTGCAAACGATGTAGCAAATGCCATGGGCACTTCGGTCGGATCGGGTGCAATCACTATTAAACAAGCCATTATCATTGCGGTTATTTTTGAATTTGCAGGTGCAGTATTGGCAGGCGGAGAGGTAACAGCGACAATCCGTAAAGGTATTTTGGATGCGTCTCTTTTTACTAACGAGCCACATTTACTGATTTATGGTATGTTGGCGTCTTTATTATCGGCAGGCGTTTGGCTGATGATTGCCTCTTCTTTGGGTTGGCCAGTATCGACAACACACTCTATTGTTGGTGCTATTGTTGGGTTTGGTGCAGTAGGTGTGGGCGTTGATGCGGTTGCTTGGGGTAAAGTTGGCAAAATTGCGATGAGTTGGATTGTATCGCCAATCTTGGCGGGTAGCATTGCGTTTGTTTTATTTAAGAGTTTGCAAAGTTTGATTATTGACACCTCTAAGCCTTTTGAAAATGCTAAAAAATATGTGCCGTTTTATATGTTTTTAGTGGGCTTTGTTATTTCTCTAGTAACAATTTTCAAAGGACTTAAGCATGTTGGTTTGGAGTTTGATATAATGACAAGTTACCTATTAGCGACCATATTTGGCACATTGGTTGCTGTTATTGGTGCTATCGTTATTCGCCGTATTCATCTTGATCCTGATGAAAATAAAGACTTTCACTTTACCTCTATGGAGCGAGTGTTTGGCGTGTTGATGATTGTTACAGCGGCAGCAATGGCATTCGCACATGGGTCTAATGATGTGGCAAATGCGATTGGCCCATTAGCAGCAATCTATGGCGTTATTGAAAGCGGAGGCATTATTGGCTCTAAAAGTTCATTGCCAGTTGGTATTTTGTTGGTGGGTGGTATTGGTATTGTATTTGGTCTGGTTACTTACGGGCATAAAGTCATTGCCACAATTGGCACAGGCATTACCCAATTAACCCCTTCACGAGGTTTTGCTGCGACATTGGCAGCGGCAACAACGGTTGTAATCGCCTCAGGCACGGGTTTACCAGTCTCAACCACGCAAGTATTGGTAGGGGCAGTATTAGGCGTTGGTTTAGCCAGAGGGATGGCGGCATTAGACTTGCGTATGATTAACAAAATCTTTTTATCATGGCTCATCACCTTGCCAGCGGGTGCGCTGATGTCTATTTTATTTTTCTTTATACTTAAAGGTATATTCGGAGCATGATGAAGCCCTTATGTAACTATTTATAATTATTAGGAGTTTTTTGATATGACTTTAGCAGAAATCCAAGCCAAACTTGAGGCAGGCATTGAAGATTCAACCGTGACTATGGAAGGCGATGGCTGTAATTGCTCAACTTTAGTGGTATCTCCCGCATTTGTAGGTATGTCATTATTAGCAAGGCAGAAAATGATATTAGCCACTGTGCGTGCAGATATTGATTCTGGTGAGTTACACGCCTTAAGTATTAAAGCAAGAACGCCAGAAGAAATGACTTAATTGTCAATATTTCTATCTTTTAAATCTTGCATAATTGCCTTACGCATTTCGTTTGAACAATTAATCCAAGCAGTGATTTCATCACTACTACGCTTACAGCCTACACAAATTTTTTTCTTGTTGTATTTACAAATACCTACGCAAGGTGAATTGCCTGAAGATAAGGGTGTTTTAACAGTTTGATTGCTCATGTGGTCATTATATCAAGACCTTTGCATAATGATGAATAAATCGCCTATAACTATGCAGAGGTCTCATAGTAAAATACCTGCCTTTTTATTCACTTACATTATCTTATGGGTTTTTCCAAACTAGGTTTATCAGACGCTATTTTAGATGCCGTTACCAAAAAAGGCTACGATAAGCCTTCACTAATTCAAGAGCAGGCTATTCCTGCAGTATTACAGGGCAAAGATGTGATGGCTGCTGCGCAAACAGGCACAGGAAAAACCGCAGGTTTTACTTTGCCAATTTTGCAGCTTTTATCAAAAGGCACGCTTGCTAAGTCTAATCAGGTGCGCACACTTATTTTAACGCCAACACGCGAATTAGCCGCCCAAGTTAATGACAGCGTAGCAACTTATGGCAAACAACTGCCACTAAAATCAACAGTGGTATTTGGTGGCGTAAAAATCAACCCACAAATGCAAAAACTCAGAAGTGGTGTTGATATTTTGGTGGCAACACCAGGTAGGTTGTTAGATTTGTATTCACAAAACGCAGTGAAATTTGACCACTTAGAAATATTGGTAATGGACGAGGCTGATAGAATGCTAGATATGGGGTTTATTCACGATATTAAGAGAATTTTAAAGATTTTACCAGCAAATAGACAAACTTTAATGTTTTCTGCTACTTTTTCAGATGAGATTAGAAAATTGGCAAAAACCTTAGTCAATAACCCAGTAGAAATCTCAGTAACCCCACGAAACACTACGGTAAAAGCAGTCAAGCAATGGATTCACCCTGTTGATAAATCCAAAAAACAAGCGTTACTCACACACCTCATTAAAGAGCATAGCTGGTATCAAGTATTGGTATTTAGCCGCACCAAACACGGTGCTAACCGTATTGCCACCCAACTGGGGAAACGCAGCATTACTGCTGCCGCTATTCACGGCAACAAAAGTCAAGGTGCACGCACCCGTGCTTTGGCAGACTTTAAAGCAGGTAAAGTTAATGTTTTAGTTGCTACTGATATTGCCGCTCGTGGTATCGACATCGTTGAGCTACCTCTCGTGGTCAATTTTGATCTACCAAATGTACCAGAAGACTATGTCCACCGCATTGGTAGAACAGGTCGTGCTGGCTTAAAAGGCGAGGCAATATCTCTAGTTAGTGCCGACGAAGCCAAGCAACTTTTTGACATCGAACGCCTAACACAGAAAAAACTTGAACGCATTATGGTGGATGATTTTATCCCTGAGCACAATGTGCCAGAATCTAGCAAAAATATCTTACCCCCAAAAAAGAAAAAACCAAAGAAGAATACAAGTCGTAACAAGCCAAGATATGGCAAAAATAGCAATTCTACTGAGAATAAAGCCAAGAAAAAGAAAGGATTTTGGTAACACAGAATCTAAGAGTGGTTAGAAGTATTGTCAATACATCAAGTGAGATTGGATGCCAAACGGCGGTTTAATGGTGTTTTTGAATTTGGTGGAGATGGCGGGAATTGAACCCGCGTCCGAAAACTTTCAAACAAAGAGTCTACATGCTTAGTTTAGTCTATTAGAGTTAGCGACTTACCACCCGACCATCAGGGATGCAAGCGCGATTTCAGTGCGTTTTAACCGAATTATCCTGAAAAAATAATCCTAGCGAGTCTGTAAGCGACCGCTACCCAAGAGACACAGACAATCTCAAGGGAGCGGCTAGCTATGCAGCTAGAGCGTAGTTGTCTTCGTTTGCAACTATCTTTTTTGAGAAACGGTTACGAGTTATTCTCATCCTCGGCATGCATCCTTGAGATCCAACTCCTCGTCGAAGCCATGTCATCCCCTGAAAGGGGGTATTATACGCTTTTTATTTGATTGTTACTCTTGCGAATTTGCGTTTGCCGACTTGATAAACTTCTGTGCCTGTTTCGGGTTCAAGATTTCTGTCTGTAATTTTTTCACCATTGAATTTAGCAGCGCCTGCTTTAATCATTTGATAGGCGTTTGAAGTGCTGGGGCAAAGTTCTGCATCTTTGAGCAAATTGGCAATTTTAATGCCTGCGTCAAAAGTGAATTCTTCCATTTCATCAGGGATTTGATTTTTGCTAAAACGGTTAATAAAGTTTTGTTGTGCTTGTTTGGCGGAATCAGCGCTATGAAAGCGAGTGATGATTTCTTCGGCAAGGATAAATTTAATATCTCTTGGGTTTTTACCGTCTACCATTGCTTGTTTTAAGTCGGAAATCGCTGCCAGACTTTGGAAGCTTAATAACTCAAAATAACGCCACATTAACGCATCTGAAATTGACATAATTTTGCCAAACATCTCATCGGGTGCATCGTCAATGCCAATATAGTTGTCTAAGGATTTGGACATTTTTTGCACGCCGTCTAAACCTTCTAAAATCGGCATGGTGAGGATAACTTGCTGCTCTTGTCCTGCTTGTTTTTGTAGATCTCTACCGACTAGTAAGTTAAATTTTTGGTCGGTACCACCGATTTCTATATCACTTTGTAGTTCGACAGAATCATTGCCCTGAACTAAGGGGTATAAGAATTCGTGGGTGGAAATAGCTTGCCCTGATTTGTAGCGTTTGGAGAAATCATCGCGTTCTAACATTCTGGCAACTGTTTGCTTGCTGGCAAGTTGGATAAACGCCATCGGCGTCATTTTGTCCATCCACTCAGAGTTGAATACAACTGTGGTTTTACTTTTATCCAAAATTTTGAACACTTGTTTGGTGTAGCTTTTGGCATTTTCTTGTACCTGCTCTCTTGAGAGTGGCGGGCGGGTTTTGCTTTTGCCAGTCGGATCGCCAATCATCGCAGTAAAGTTACCAATTAGGAACTGGATTTCATGCCCCAAGTCTTGTAATTGCCTAAGTTTGTTGATTAAAACCGTATGCCCTAAGTGCAAATCAGGCGCTGTTGGGTCAAACCCTGCCTTGATTTTTAAAACTTTTTTGCGTTTGAGTTTGTCTTTGAGTTCTTCAAGTGGCAAAATTTCATCAGCACCTCGTTGGAAAACTTCTAATTGTTGTTTTAAATCCATTTTAACCCTTGTTTTTCGTATTCGTGTAATTTGTCATCGTTTGACATAAAAGTGTAATTATTTTGAATGCAAAACCAAATCAGCATTCTATCAAATGGATCTTTGTGTTTTTCTACTGGGCTAAGTTGGTAAGAATTTGCCATTATTTGGGCATCAATATTAATAATTTCCAAGTCTAATTCTTTAGCGATATTTGGTAGATTATCAGGTGTTTCGCCTTTTAGTTTTATTTTACCAATATTGTATTTAATAGCTATTTCCCAAAAACTAAGATTGGTAAGTAAAATATTGTTTTGTGGATTTTTGAGAATGTCTAATTTTTCCGCATTAATTCTTTTTGAATTTGTAAACATCCAAAGAAAAATATGAGTGTCGATAACAAAATTCATTTAATCAATGCCTAATAACTCTTCATCCGTCATTGCCCAATCTTCTGAAAATTCCACATGAATTTTACCTTTGTATAAATCGAATTTACGCGGTTTTAATTTGAATTTTTCTTCTTCATAAGGCACAATCATAGCTACTTTTTTATGCTTTCTACCGTATTCAATAATAAATTTTTCGCCTTGTTGCACCGCACTAATGATGCTGGAAAATTCATTTTTTGCTTGTGCACTTGAAATGTTTGGCATAACTTTCTCCTTATTGACTGTAGCTCTTATTTTAATCTAAGTTGTCAAGTTGTCAAGTTTAGAATTATTTTCTAATATGCCCATCACCTAAGACGATATATTTTTGTGAGGTAAGACCCTCTAAACCGACAGGACCACGCACATGGAACTTGTCGGTACTGATGCCGATTTCTGCGCCCAGCCCATACTCAAAACCATCAGCGAAACCAGTGGAAGCGTTAATCATCACCGAGGAAGAATCAACTTCGGCGATAAAACGACGACCTGAGGTGTGGTTTTCGGTAACGATAGATTCAGTATGTCCTGAGCTGTGTTTGTCAATATGCTCGATTGCCTCATGCATTGAATTAACAATACGAATGGATAAAATAGCATCTAAGTATTCTGTATCCCAATCTTGCTCGGTGGCTTTGATTATCTGTTTTGAGAGTTGTTGAGTTTGCTTACAGCCTCTGAGTTCTACGCCTTTGGCAATAAATTCAGCAATCAGTTCGGGCATAATGCGCCCTACGGCAGAGGCGTGTACCAGTAAAGTTTCTGTGGCATTGCACACGCCATAACGCCGTGTTTTGCCATTAAAAGCAATATCAATGGCTTTTTGTGTGTCTGCATCTTTGTCAATATAAGTATGACAAACACCGTGTAAGTGTTTAATCACTGGTACTTTAGCACTGTTACTAATAGCTTCAATCAGGCCTTTGCCTCCTCGTGGGATGATGGCATCTACGAAATCAGAAGCTTTGACCAGTTCGGTAACGGCAGCACGCTCGGTGGTGTCAATTAACTGTACGCAATTTTGGTCTAAGCCAGCATCAATTAAGCCTTGTTTTACACAAGCATAAAGAGCCAAATTAGAGTTAATTGCTTCTGATCCGCCACGCAAAATTGCACCATTGCCTGATTTTAAACAAAGTGCCGCCGCATCAATCGTTACATTAGGACGGGATTCGTAAATAATACCTATAACCCCTAAAGGCACACGCATCTTGCCTACTTGAATGCCACTTGGGCGGAATTTAAGGTCGGTGATTTCTCCGACTGGGTCAGACAGGGTAGCAATTTGAGTAAGGCTTTCGATAATGCCGTCAAGGCGTGTATCGTCTAGCATTAATCTATCCATTAGCGCTGCATCCAGTCCACTATTTTTGCCTTGGTCTAGGTCTTTTTGATTGGCATTTAAGATAGTTTTGCGATTTTTATCAATCTGCTGAGCAGTATTTATCAAGGCAGTATTTTTCTGCCGTGTGCTTGCACTACGAAGTGTTTTTGCAGCAGTGCGTGCATTTTGACCAAGTGTGGTAATGAGCTTGTTTATTGAGTCCATAGTGTTTTTCCTGCTAAATTTAGTAATAGTGTGCGTAATTCGTCAATGACAGCTAGATTATCCACGCCTTTGATGGAGCGGTCAATCCGTCCGAGTGATAATAAGTTTTTTTGTAGGCGTTGGTAAGGAAGGCGTTTTAAGGCGTTACCGATGGTGGTTTGCCTGCTTTTCCACACTCTATGGCTGTTCATAACACTGCTGATTTGCTTGACTTGTTGCAGCTCGATTGACATATCAATCATGGCGTTGATTTCTCGATACAGCGCACTACTAAGAATAATCGGCATAGCAGTGTCATTAACCATGGTGGTGTAAATTTTCAGCACTTGATTGCTATTGCCCGCTAATGCAGAGTCAATGAGATTATAGACGGTATATTGTGATTGTTGATTGAGCTGCTGTACATAGTTTTCGGTGTCAATATTGCCCTTTGGATACGCCATTTTGAGTTTTTGAATTTCTTGCATAGATGCCAGCAAATTGCCTTCAGTGGTATAGGCAATAGCTTCTGCAATTTTTGTATTAGCCTCAAGTCCTTGCCCTGCCATATGATTAGCAATCCAGCCGATAAGATGGTCTCTTTGAACCTCCCAGACTTGAACGATACTGCCGTTTGCTTCAAGTGTTTTAAACCATTTGCTTTTTTGTTGAGCAAAATCAAGTTTTCCAGTAGAAATAATCAGCAAAATATCACTGGGCAAGTTGGCGGCAATTTTACTCAGTGCTTTTGAGCCTTTAATGCCAATTTTCCCCGTTTTAAGCCGACATTCAATAATGCGTTTTGGCGAGAATAATGAGGCCGCTGAAATTTCAGCAGTAATTTCACCCCAGTCAAAATTACCATCAATTTCAAAACTGACTCGCTCATCAAAGCCTTGCGCTTTGGCAGTATCTCTAATATATTTTAAACTTTGCTCGACCAGTAAAAGTTCTGGACCAAAAACAAAGTAAAGTGAGTCAAATTGATTGACTAAAGTATTACTCAGTTGTTCAGGCTTAATGCGCATTTAAACTGTTTAATCTTCTTAATAATCTTTTGACAATCGTGCTACGAAGCTGAGTGTAACTTCTATTTACTTGCAGTCTATCCGCTTGTGTTGAAAGCTTATTGGCAATTATACTGGCTGTTAAATCCTTGGACAAAAGTAGTTTTTTACCCCGAAATACTTTAACAGGTATGGCAAGTGTTAGCGTGTAACTACTGACATCGTCATTGGTTTTATAAGCAATAGTTTGTTGTTTTTGCATTTCATCACCGATTTCAACACGCAAAGACTGCTGTGCTTGTGGATTAAAATGTTTTTTAAGTTCAGCAGCGAATGCATTATTGGCACTACTGGTTATGGATGCGTTAATTGATATGGCGTTGTTGGGCGTATGAAAACTACAAGCACTTAGTAAACTGGTAATTAGGATGATAGAAAGTAGGTTAATTTTTGACATAATCTTTTATTGAATAAGTACAAGGTAGGAATTATGACAGAATTTGAATTTATTTGTTTAGATTTCCCTTGAAAAAATCATTATTTATCTCTACATACATAGACATACAATAGGGTATATTTATTTTCTTATTTTTTATTGATTTTTATTATGTTTAAAAATTTATTATTTTGGTTGGTTTTGGGCGGCGTGTTGAGTTCAATTTTTAGTCAGTTTCAAACGGATGAAGACAAAAACGACATCACTTATTCTCAATTTATTCAGAGCGTTAAGCAAGGCGATGTTTCTAATGTAACCATTTCAGGTAGTGATATTACTGGCGTTGGCGTTGGCGGTAAGCAGTTTTCTACTTACAGCCCTGGCGACTTAGGTTTGATGGGTGATTTGCTTAATAACGGCGTGAATGTGGTTGCCAAACCGCCTGAAAAAGATGGGTTTTTCAAGCAATTAATTATTTCTTTAGCGCCAATTTTATTATTAATTGGTGTTATTCTCTACACAATGAGAGGTGCTGGCGGTGCAATGGGCGGCAAAAATCCAATGAGTTTTGGTAAATCTAAAGCACGCCTAATTCCAAAAGACGAGTCAAATACTACTTTTAAAGATGTGGCTGGCGTGGAAGAGGCCAAAGAAGAAGTGTCAGAGTTGGTCGATTTCTTATCCGACCCTAGTAAATTCACCAAAGTAGGCGGGAAAATCCCCAAAGGCGTGCTTTTAGTTGGACCACCAGGCACAGGTAAAACACTATTAGCAAAAGCCATTGCGGGCGAGGCTTCTGTGCCATTTTTCTTTATTTCAGGCTCTGATTTTGTTGAGATGTTTGTGGGTGTGGGCGCATCACGAGTGCGCGATATGTTTGAACAAGCGAAGAAAAATGCCCCTTGTATTATTTTTATTGACGAGATTGATGCCGTGGGTCGCCAACGAGGCGCTGGCATGGGCGGTGGACACGATGAGCGTGAGCAAACACTTAATCAAATGTTGGTTGAGATGGATGGCTTTGAAGGCTCTGAAGGCGTGATTGTGATTGCTGCCACTAACAGACCCGATGTGCTAGACCCTGCTTTGTTAAGACCAGGTCGTTTTGACCGCCAAGTAACCGTGGGTTTGCCTGATATTAACGGTCGTGATGCGATTTTAAAAATTCATATGCGTAAATTACCCATCGCAAAAAATGTTAAATCTATCAATATTGCCAAAGGCACGCCAGGGTTTTCTGGTGCAGACCTTGCTAATTTAACTAACGAAGCCGCATTAATTACAGCGGGTAAAGGTAAAAAATTGGTCGGTATGCAAGAGTTTGAAAAGGCCAAAGACAAGATTATGATGGGCTCTGAACGCAAGTCAATGGTAATGGATGAGGCTGAAAAAGAAATGACCGCTTATCACGAGTCAGGGCACGCAATTGTTGGTCGTTTAGTGCCTGAGCATGACTCTGTTTACAAAGTCAGCATTATTCCCAGAGGGCGTGCGCTAGGGGTAACTATGTTCTTGCCAGAAAAAGACAGTTACAGTATTTCTAAGCGCAAATTAAACTCCCAAGTGGCAGCATTGTTTGGCGGTCGTATTGCTGAAGAGTTGATTTATGGTGCAGACAGCGTTACTACAGGTGCCAGCAATGATATTGAACGAGCCACTGAAATTGCGCATAAGATGGTGAAACAGTGGGGCATGTCTAATGTTTTAGGACCTTTGGCGTATGGCGAAGACGAGGGCGAGGTATTTTTAGGACGACAAGTAACCAAACACAAGCATATTTCGGAAGACACTTTTAAAGTGATTGACGCTGAAATTCGTCAAATCATTGATGTCAATTATAATATTGCTAAAAAAATATTAATAGACAATACCGATATTTTGCACGCTATGACCAAGGCATTGATGGAATTTGAAACCATTGATAAAGAGCAGATTGATGACTTGATGGAAAGAAAACCAATGCGTGAAGCGGCAGCAGTTGTTGATTCTGAGGTTACTTCTACCGAATTAGGCAGTGGTATTGAGCCAGTAGAGGATGTTAGTAACGATATCAAGGAAAAACCATTAAGCAACAACGGCACTGAGCAGGAGGCCTAGGTTTAATTTTAGTCATTATGACTATGCAAGCAAAAATTATGGGAGTGTTGAATGTAACGCCTGATTCGTTTTCTGACGGCGCTCAGTATTCTGATGTTGCGGATGCTGTTCAAGGTGCACAACATATGATTGAGCAAGGCGCTGATATGATTGATATTGGTGGCGAATCCACCCGACCAAATGCCGATTTTGTTTCAGTAGTTGATGAAATTCAACGAGTTATCCCTGTTATTAATGCGCTGGTCAAAATCACCGATACACCTGTCTCAATTGACACCTCAAAACCAGAAGTGATGATGCAAGCCGTTAAAGCAGGTGCTAAAATGATTAACGATGTGCGTGCTTTGCGTGCTGATGGCGCATTAGAGGCAGCGAGTGGACTGGATGTGGATGTATGCCTGATGCATATGCAAGGCGACCCAAGAGATATGCAAAACAATCCCGTGTACGATAGTGTAGTGGATGATATTAAACATTTTTTTGAGCGTAGAATTGAGGCTTGTATTGGCGCTGGTATTAATGAAAAAAAGTTAATCTTAGACCCAGGTTTTGGTTTTGGTAAAACTTATGCGCACAATTTAGAAATTCTACGGCGTTTTGACGAATTTAAAAGTTTTGGCTTGCCGTTGTTAGCAGGGCTATCACGCAAACGCATGATTGGGCAAATGCTTAATGACAGAAAAATAGAGGAGAGGATTATTGGCAGTATCACAGCCGCCATAATAGCCCTGCAAAAAGGGGCAAATATTGTGCGTGTGCATGATGTTTTGGCGACAAAAGATGCATTAACAATATTACAAAAGGTTGAAAATGGCTAATTATTTTGGAACAGATGGCATACGGGGCAAGGTAGGTATTGAGCCAATCACAGCAGATTTTTTCTTAAAATTAGGTTGGGCAGTCGGTTCAGTTTTGGCACAAAAAAACAAAAACCCCAGTATTGTTATCGGCAAAGACACTCGTGTTTCAGGCTATTTATTTGAATCTGCATTGGAGGCAGGTTTTTTGTCTGCTGGCGTAGATGTCGGGCTACTTGGTCCGATGCCAACGCCTGCGGTGGCATATTTAACGCAAACTTATGGTGCTACAGCAGGCGTAGTGATTAGTGCATCGCACAACCATTTTCAAGACAATGGGGTGAAGTTTTTCTCCGCTAAAGGCTTTAAACTCAGCAGTCAAGACCAAAAAGACATTGAAGAGAGATTGCAACAATCTATGCTTAGCGTTACCAGCGAAAGCATTGGCAAAGCCGTGCGCCACGAGCAATCTTTAGGGCGTTATATTGATTTTTGTAAACGCACGATTGACAAAAATATTGACTTATCCAGCCTCAATATTGTGATCGATTGTGCCAATGGCGCTACTTACCACATTGCAGAAAATGTATTTGCTGAATTGGGCGCTAATATTACTATCATCAACAATCAGCCCGATGGTTTTAATATTAATCTTGACTGCGGCGCTACTGATACCCAGCATTTACAAAAAACTGTGCTAGAAAATAAAGCCGATTTAGGCATCGCTTTTGATGGCGATGGCGACCGCTTAATGATGGTGGACAGTAGTGGAGAGTTGGTTGATGGTGATGAGTTGGTTTTTATTATTGCTAAAGCATGGCAAGCGCAAAACAGACTTAAAAGCAATACTGTAGTTGGCACGCAAATGACCAATCTTGGTGTACGCCACGGCTACCAAGACCT
Source organism: Bathymodiolus heckerae thiotrophic gill symbiont (assembly GCF_900180345.1). Lineage (GTDB taxonomy): Bacteria > Pseudomonadota > Gammaproteobacteria > PS1 > Pseudothioglobaceae > Thiodubiliella. Next base: position 630 of record NZ_FXLV01000034.1, on the reverse strand, counting down.
AAATATTGATTTTATCGAAGCCGATGTTGGTGATAGATTTGTGATGCAACAAATGCAGAAAAATAACGCTATTTTAGGCGGCGAAGGATCAGGGCACATTATTTGCCTCGAACAAACCACCTCAGGTGATGCGATTATTGCCGCTCTCCAAGTGCTAGAAGTGATTATTAAAAGTGAAAAAACACTTAAAGCGCTTAAATCCGAAGTGCAAAAATACCCACAAGTATTAATCAATGTTAAAACCAAAGAAAAAATTGATTTACCTCAACATCAAGCCTTGCAACAAGCACAACTTGAAATACAAAAAACCCTAGGAAAAACAGGCAGAGTCTTAATTCGTGCCTCTGGTACCGAGCCACTTATTCGAGTTATGGTTGAAGGTCGGGATTTAGACTTGGTGCAACAAAGTGCCGAAACACTGGCTGCTACGCTTGGTTAATCACACAATAACCTAGGTCAAGTAATCAGCGAACCACAAAATTATTAACATAGATTATTCTATAAGAGACCTTTGCATAAATATGAATAATCATCAAAAATCCACTTTTCACCCGCTTGGCGATTTTTTAAACCCAGCCTTAGCCCTGCTAGGACAAGGTTTAATAAAATCACCAATCTGGCAAAAATTGA
>NZ_FXLV01000033.1 GCF_900180345.1 Bathymodiolus heckerae thiotrophic gill symbiont | reverse complement strand
ATTATGTTAAAGTTGAACGCTTTGCTACCGAGATTAGATATTATCATATCACTGCTGCTGAATATGCTGCTGGTCAACAAGGCACTTTACTACGCACTAAAACAGGTGTGAGCGCAACGGATAAGTTGTTTATTGACAGTTCATTTCATGATGCAAACAGCAAACTTGAAGATGTGCGATTATTAGATTATGCAACAGTAACAGGTCGAGCACAATTCGCCACAGGAATTGCTTTTGATAGTGATATTATTACCCCAACTGCAAAAGATATTGAGCAAATTAAAGTAGTTTTGAATGGTACTGGTTTAGACACTGCCAATGATAAATTAGTCCTAGATATCGATATTACTCTGACTGCTGATAGAACAGGCAGTGATATTACTATAGCAGGTGTTAAAGGTATTAGCTATACTTATACAGCAAGCAATAAAACGCTTGTTCTTTTTAGGGAAGATGGCTCTATTTTACACCCTGTACATATTGAAAGAATTGTAGAGGCGATTAAGCTTAAAAATACGACAGCTGCATCAATAAATCATGAAGATGTAAAATCTGCAGCTATTAGCTATATTGACGCTGCTGGCAATGAAAGTGAATTTTCCACAGTAGCAATAATTGTTGATTTCCCAGGAGCAACACCAGTAGATACTGACGCATGGTCAGTTAATACCCCAACAAGTGGTGTCTTTAACATAGGCGATACTGCAGAAGTTACCTTAACGATGGATATGGCACTCAATTTAGGCGCAACCACAGGCTCTAAAATTGTGATTGCTGGCAAAGATTTTACCCTTGATAAAACCAAATCAGAGGCAGCAGGGGATGACAAACTGGTGTTTACCCGTTCGATAGTCAGTGGCGATAGTATCTCTGCTGTTAATTTTGACATTGATAGTAAAGCCGATATTACCCTTGTTGGCGTTACTAATGTAGAAGGTGCCGCTCCAAATCTTAATGAAATAACCAGTTCTGTTGAGTTTGGAAGTGAAAGTGGTGGTACTGCTCGTTATGTTTTGCTTAAACAAGATGGTACTAGAAATGGTAATATGTATATTGGTGAAGTTGAAGTTATGGTTGGTACTACTAATGTAGCACGGAGTGCGGGAGTGGCAGTAACCTCTGATGCCACATTAACGCATCATAATAGTTGGTCCCCAGTAGAGATTGTTGATGGGAAAAATGGTTCTGGCGAGGGCATGGCAACTCGTTCATCCCAAAATAATGGCTGGGTGCAGATTGACTTAGGTCAAGAGCGTAAGATTGACAGCATTATCGTTAAAGCCCTTCGAAATGGTTCAAATACAGAAGATAGAACTAATATCTCAAGTTTAGATATATTCACCTCTAGCACTGATCAAAGTGCATTAACAACAGCCCAACTAGATGCTGCCACTTTGATTGTTTATAAGGTTGGCACAACAGTAGTTACAGCTGATGCGCAAACCTTTACTGTTGATAATATCCCAACTATCACAGTTTACGCCCCTCCACTCACGATTGATCTTAATGGTGATGGTGTTGTTGAATATACAGATTTAAGCAACAGTAATGCATACTATGACATGGACGGCGATGGTAAGCTGGAGCATACTGCTTGGGTTGCCCCAACCGATGGATTCATTGGTTATGACAAGAATGGTGACGGTAAAATATCGGGCAGAGGAGAGTTGGTGCTTAGTGATTATGTGGCTGGCGCCAAAACTGACTTAGAAGGCATGGTATATTTTGACAGTAACAAAGATGGTAACTTTACTCAAAATGATAAGCATTGGGCAGATTTCAAAATATGGCAAGATAAAAATGGTAACGGTATTAGTGATAAAGGTGAACTCTCAACCTTGGATGAAATCGGTATTGAAAAAATTGAACTTACCAGTAACAACAACAAGCAAACACTTGCAAATGGCGATGTTATTGAATATGGACAATTTAAAATCCACTACGCCAATGGCTCACAAGGTATTGGTGGAGATGCTACCCTTCACTATGAAAACACGCAAACAACTATCTCAATTGATGCTGTAGCGCCAACAGTCAATGTCTTAAGTGAGATAGCCGATTTATCGATTGACGATATTTTGTCAGTTTCTAGTGATGAAACTGGTTTTGCTTATTTAGTTGATAGCACTTTGGCAGAAGATGAGATCAATACCAAAGATAAGCTTGATGCATTAGATACCACACAAATGGATAAAGTTGCTATTACAGCGGTAAATAGTGCTACTGAACTTGTTATTGATGATTTGTCGACTGGTGTTTATCATCTTTACACGGTGGATGATGCAGGCAATATTTCAGCGGCTTATGATGAAAGTATCGTCTTAACATAAGTTGTAATATGATTAAATTCGTCGTACAACCTGTTAAGCACTTGTCAGGTGTGCTTAAAGTGCCGGGAGATAAGTCAATTTCACATCGCTCCATTATGCTGGGCTCGTTGGCAGAGGGCATTACTGAAGTAAGTGGTTTTTTGCAGGGGGAGGATGCCTTGGCAACACTTGAGGCTTTTCAAAAAATGGGCGTTAAGATTCAACGAAACGGTGATAGGGTAACTATTTATGGCGTTGGCTTGCACGGCTTAAAACAACCTAATGCGCCGCTTAATTTGGGTAATTCTGGCACTTCTATGCGCTTAATGCTGGGTATTTTAGCGGCACAAGATTTTGACTCTGAATTAATAGGCGATGTGTCGTTGTCCAAGCGTCCAATGGGTAGGGTGATTGACCCGCTTACTAAAATGGGCGCAGTGATTGAGGGTAACAATGGCAAACCACCGTTAAAAGTTAGAGGCGCTCAGTTACTAACAGCCATTCATTATGATTTGCCAGTAGCGTCAGCACAAGTGAAGTCCTGTGTTTTGTTGGCAGGCTTGTATGCAAAAGGCGAAACTTGCGTAAATGAACCAAAAACCACACGCGATCACACTGAGAGAATGCTGAATGGCTTTGGTTATCCAGTAAATACGACCAACAAGAAAATGTGCCTTACAGGCGGTGGTGCGCTAACTGCTACGAAAATACAAGTGCCAAGTGATATATCATCAGCTGCGTTTTTTATGGTGGCAGCTTGTATTGCGCCACAGGCCGATATTACCTTAACGGGTGTAAATATCAACCCAACACGCACAGGCGTGATTGATATTTTGCAATTAATGGGTGGTAATTTAGTTTTGTCCAATGAGCGAGAGATTGGCGGCGAGTTACTGGCGGATATTCGTATTCAATCATCAGGTTTGAAGGGCATCAATATTCCAAAACACTTGATTCCACTTGCGATTGACGAGTTTCCAGCGATATTCATCGCCGCTGCTTGTGCGCAAGGAGAAACGATTTTAACTGGGGCAAAAGAGTTACGAGTTAAAGAATCTGATCGCATTCAAGTGATGGCAGATGGTTTGAATATTCTAGGTATTGCAAATGAAGTGCTAGAAGACGGTATTAAAATTCAAGGCGGTACTTTCTTAAAGCCAAGTGGGGTGATTGAATCCCATCATGATCATCGTATTTCAATGTCATTCGCCATCGCATCTCTTAGATGTGAGCACACCGTAGAAATTAACGGCGTGGATAATGTTAAAACCTCGTTTCCTAATTTTGTTGAACTGGCAAACTCTGCGGGTATGCGTATTACAGAAGTGTAATGCCGTTTGTAAAAAAAAATAGACAATAAAAAAGGCATTCATTGAATGCCTTTTTTATTTTTTGAGTGCTTTTTAACCCTTAGTAGCCGCCTTTTCGTTTGGTTTCAGGTAAACCTGCGATTTTTCCTGCTTGTTTGGCAGGACCTTTTGGAAACAAGGTGTAGAGTTCTTTGGTGGTGAGTTTTCCCTCCCAATCGCTTTTTAAACCCTTAACCATATTACGCTCGTTAGGTTGGTTGGCGTTGTTGTTAATGTATTCTTCACGCAAAAAATCAATAAGTTTAAAGCTTTCATCGGTTAGATTAACCCCTTCTTCTTCTGCCAATTCTGTAGCAATGTCTCTGTTCCATGCGTTAAGGTCAACTAAGTAACCGTGTCCATCTCTTTCTAAATTTGCTAATGCCATTTATTTCTCCAAATATATAATAATAAAAAGGAATTATTATATAATAAACGCCTTTACATTTTTTCTATTTTTACTATGATTCTTGAAAATGCATCATCATTCTTTGCTTGGAATGTTTCTGCTTATTTAGCGGTGTTTCTGGTTTTGGCTTTTATTGTTGTTACTGTCGATCGTTTTTTTATGGGCAGAGCAGCGGTTAATGTACCCTCAACAAAAAAATCTTTGTTGACTAAATGGCTATATTTTGTGTGTTTTTTAAGGCTGGATAAATCAGAAGAGTATTTGAACCGCCCTAAGATAGTGCAGTTGATGGCAGAATTCTATCCTGTATTATTACTGGTGTTTTTACTCAGAGGATTTATCGCTGAGCCCTTTAGAATCCCGTCTAATTCAATGATGCCAACATTTTTAACCTATGATTTTTTATTGGTTGATAAGCTTTCTTACGGCATACATTCGCCTGTTTTTAATGTTGAATTGCTTGATATTGGCGACCCAGAGCGAGGCGATGTAGTGGTGTTTAGGTATCCGAATTATGAAAAAGGCTCTACTTACAAAGGCGCAGATTTTATTAAACGCGTGATTGGCATTCCAGGCGACAAAATTGAATACATTAACGATAAACTTACGGTCAATGGCGAGGCGATTACCTATCAAAAAATTGGCACCTATACAGGCATTGAAAAAGGCATTGAAATGACAGGGTATGAGCATTATCGTGAGATTCTGGACAACAATCCGCATGATATTTTGCTGTCCCCTAGGACGAATTCTAAGGGCGTTAAATTGATTGTTCCTGAGGGGCATTATTTTGTAATGGGGGACAATCGTGCCCACAGTAGCGACAGTCGATTTTGGGGGTTTGTGCCTGAAGAATATATTATCGGTAGGGCGTTTTATATTTGGGCGCACGGCGATATTGGTGGCGTATTCTCTAGTAGTCCTTTGCAAGCACTCAAGACTTTTTCGTTTTCTCGTAATGGCGTTATTGATTAATACGCTTTAATATGGCGTCAAGCTCATCCTCGGACTGGTAATGAATGATAATTCTGCCTTTGTCGCCATTGGCTTTAATCTCAGTTTTTGAATCTAACTTTTTACTTAAAGATTTTATGAGTAACTCAATGCGAGGATCTACTGCGTTAGATTTACTGGGTTTTGGGTTTAACACTCTTTTGACCAACTCTTCGGTTTGGCGTACAGACAAAGACTTTTGAATAACTTGGCTGGCAACTTCAAACTGTTGTTCATCTTCTAGTGACAATAAAGCGCGCCCATGACCCATTTCTATATCGCCATTACTAAGGAATTGTTTCACGGCATTACTTAGCCGCAACAGTCGAATTAAATTACTCACACTGGAGCGAGAACGACCTACCACTTGTGAGATTTCCTCATGTGTCATTTTGAAATCTTCAATCAGTTGTCGTAGTGCCTTGGCTTCCTCAAGCGGGGTAAGAGATTCACGCTGAATATTTTCAATTAAGCCAATTGCCAGTGCGACTTTATCATTGATATTGCGAACAATAACAGGCACTTTAGTGAGTCCAGCGATTTTAGCAGCACGCCAACGCCTTTCGCCTGCAATAATTTCGTATTTATCGTAGGTAATTTTGCGTGCAACCAGCGGCTGTATGATGCCCTGTGCGGTGATTGAATTGGCGAGTTCGTTGAGTGTATCAGGGTTAATTTCTTCTCTAGGTTGAAATTTTCCTCGCTGTAATTTATCAACATCTAGGGTTTTTAAATTATTGTCAGATTGACTATTATCGGCTGTTTGCCCTAATAATATATCCAATCCACGACCTAATTTTGAAGAATTTGCCATATCAATTTAATACTATGAGACCTTTGCATAAATAGGGATGATTAGCAAAATTCAATTTTTGCCAGATTGGTGATTTTCTTAAACCTTGTCCTAGCAGGGCTAAGGCTGGGTTTAAAAAATTGCCAAGCGGGTGAAAAGTGGATTTTTGATGATTATTCATATTTATGCAAAGGTCTCTATCTTTGTTTTTCTAATAATTTCACTTGCGAGTGAAACATAGGAAATCGCCCCTTTAGAAGCTCTGGCATAATTAATCGCTGCTTGACCAAAACTGGGTGCTTCTGCTAATTTTACATTTCTAGGAATGATGGTTTTGAATACTTTTTGTGCAAAATATTGTTGTAATTGCACTGATACTTCGTTTGATAAATTGTTGCGAGTGTCGTACATCGTTCTTATTAAGCCCGTAATTTCTAAATCTGGGTTGGTAGTTGCTTGAATTTTTTCAATGGTTTGCATGAGTGCGCTTAGCCCCTCCAGTGCGTAATATTCGCATTGCATAGGGATAACGATGCCGTTAGAGGCAGTAAAGGCATTAATGGTTAGCATATTAAGTGAGGGTGGACAGTCGATAATAATATAGTCATATTGTCCACCTACTTTAGTAAGTGCTTCTTTTAATATATATTCTGAATGTTCATTTTTTACCAAGGCAATCTCGGCAGTAATTAAATCAGTATTTGCAGGAATGACATCAATTTTGCTTGTGTCTGAATGGGTGATGGCATCTTCAATACTGCATTCACCCAGTAGCAGTTCACAAACAGAGTTTTTTAATTGATATTTATCAATACCACACCCCATGGTGGCATTGCCTTGTGGGTCAATATCAACCAACAGCACGCGTTTTTTAATGGTTTTTAAGGCGGCACTCAAGTTTACTGCGGTGGTGGTTTTGCCTACGCCACCTTTTTGGTTTGCTATCGAAAGAATAATTGCCATCTTATTTTTTTAGTACTGCAAGGGCTTTAAGCAGATTGCGTGCTTCATGCACAAAATAGTCTTTTTCGAGCCTTTCAAGTATTTTTTTGTTTTCTTTTGTTTTCTTTTTTTCCTGTGCTATTAAGACTTCTTTAGAAGACAATTTAGAAGGATCTTCAATGTCTAAATGACCCTCCAAATCACTTTCTTTGGTATTGGTAACTTCATCTTTCCTTTCATTTTCAAGGCTAATATTTTTAAGCTTAATATCGGGCTCAATCCCCTTGGCTTGAATAGAACGGTCGTTTGGCGTGTAGTATCTGGCAGTGGTTACTTTGAGTCCATAACCATCTTTAAGCCCCAAGATGGTCTGCACTGAGCCCTTGCCAAACGAAGTATTGCCCATAATAATGGCGCGCTTGTGGTCTTGTAATGCACCAGCAACAATCTCTGAGGCTGAAGCAGAGCCTTCATTAATCAAAACCACTATTGGCGAACCCAGCAACATATCGCCTGAGGTGGCATTAAAACGAGTATTGTTACTCTTAATTCTGCTTTTGATATAAACGATAGTGCCAGCATCATCAAGGAACAAATCAGAAATATCAATAGCAGCATTTAAGATGCCACCCGGATTATTCCTTAAGTCAAGAATGAGGGATTCTAGATGACCATCATTTTCTTTCATCAGTCGCTTAATTGTTTTTTGAAGTAAATTGCTGGTTGGCTTTTGAAAGCTAGAAACCCGCACATAGCCAATGCCATCATCCAACAAATATCCTCTTACCGAGACAATAGTAATAATTTCGCGGGTGATTTTAACCATAAAAGGTTTTTTATTTTTACGCACAACGGTTATTTTTATATCTGTTCCTGGTTTGCCACGCATAAGATTAACACCATCTTCTAGTGTCATACCACGCACAGGTTTGTTGCCAATTTTGATAATCATATCACCCGCTTGCATCCCAGCCTTATAAGCAGGTGTGTCGTCAATTGGGGAAATGACTTGAATAGCATCATTTTTTTTACTAATGACAATGCCCAATCCGCCAAATTTACCAGAGGTGCTTTCTAATAGATTTTTCTGCTCTTTAGGCTCTAAATAGACTGAATGCGGGTCTAATCCACTTACCATGCCTTTAATAGCATTGGTAAATAATTTTTTGTTATCAACCTCCTCCACATACAGCTTTTTAATATTGCTATAAGCAATAGTGAACGCTTCAAGGTCGTTAATAAATGTTTGTAAATTTTGTTGTTCTTTGGCATTCAATTCTTTTTTTTCTGCGCAGGAAGCTGTGCTGAGCGCAAAAATAGTAGAAAAAATAACCAACAATAAAGGATGTCTAAGATAGTTTAATAAAATCATAATATAATTATTTGTTTGTAAAGGTTTGAAATATATATAATAACGAAAGCATATGAATTTTACTTGTTTTTATTTTTAATATAGTGGAGAAAAGATGAAAAGATTAAAACTATTTTTATTAATGTTTAGTGCATTAATATCATCGTTTGTATTTGCGTATGAAGAAGCGCCAATAAATACAACGCCCGTAGTGGAAGATCCTGTTAGAGCCATACAATCAACCATTGTTAAGCTTAATCAACTGACTACTGCGACGACTTACTCACCGCAAATGATGAGTTTTCTTGTGAATCAAGAAATTACTCCCTTGTTTGATTTTAACCATATAGCTAATGAAGTCTTGTTTACAAGTCGTCTTACCTTAGGAGAGGAAGAGGCTGCGTACTTTTCAAACACATTAAAGCAAAATATCATTAGCACTTTGCTGGAAAAATTAGCACAAGGTCGTTCAAGTTCGCTTGATTTTATCTCTGCAAGGCCAATGAGAGGCGGTAATATTATTGTTGTTAGATTGAATGCGAGGGGGTATTCTCGGTTTGGTTTTAATGTGGATTTATCTTTCCATAGGGGGATATCAGGAAAATGGCAAGTTTTTGATGTGGCACTTGGTCATGACAGTTTGATTAATTATTACCAAAAAATGGTGTTGATTAAAGTAAGAAGATATGGTGTATATGGTATGTTGGGCAGAATTTAAAAGAGAATAATGATGAATGATATTGAACTATTAGAAAAAGAAGAAGACATTGAAAAGGCGACCAAAGCCTTAAAGGCGATGGCTCATCCATTGCGTTTAAAGATTTTATGCGCATTAAAAAGTGACGAGTTGCCCGTGTTAGAAATTGTCAAGCAAGTTGGCTCTTCTCAGTCTAACATTTCCCAACATATTGATATTCTTAGAAGTAAAGACATTATCGAATCACGACGAGATGGCAATAAAATTTTATGCAAAGTCAAAGATGCAAAAATTTTAAAGTTGGTTGCCAATATGCAGGCTGTTTTTTGCTCTAGAAGTAAGAAGTAACTAGAGACCTTTGCATAAATATGAATAATCATCAAAAATCCACTTTTTGCCAACTTGGTAATTTTTTTAAACCCAGTCTTAGCCTTGTTAGGGCAGAGTTTAAAAAAATACCAAGTTGACAAAAATTGAATTCTGCTAATCATCCATATTTATGCAAAGGTCTCAACTAATTTTTTTTCGAATGCTTTTGCATAACATTGCGCTCGTAGCTCAGCTGGATAGAGTGTTGGCCTCCGAAGCCAAATGTCGGGTGTTCAAATCACCTCGAGCGCACCATAATTTAAACCCAATATCAATCTATGATTTACCCTGACATCAACCCAATCGCACTAGATTTAGGTTTTGTCCAAATCTATTGGTATGGAATTATGTATTTATTGGCGTTTTTAAGCGCCTATTTATTGGCATATCATCGGGCCAAGCAGCTTAATAATTGGAACAAACAACAAATAGAGGATATGATTTTCTATGGCGCTATTGGCGTTGTTGCTGGTGGTCGTTTGGGCTATATGCTGTTTTATAATTTAGAGGTTTTTCTCTCAGATCCGCTGGCTATTTTTGCTGTGCAAAATGGCGGTATGTCATTCCATGGCGGGTTTTTAGGGGTAGCAATGGCAATGGTGCTGTTTAACCGTAAATATAACAAAACTTTTTTTACCACCATGGATTTTGTAGCGCCACTTGTGCCATTAGGGTTAGGTTTTGGCAGAATAGGTAATTTTATCAATGGCGAACTTTGGGGCAAAGTTACTAGCAGTCCATTTGGTATGTATATTCAAGAGCAAGGTGTTGCGCGCTATCCATCACAACTGTATGAAGCGTTCTTAGAAGGTTTGGTGCTGTTTATTGTGTTGTGGGTGTTTAGCAAAAAATCACCAGCGCCAATGAGTGTTTCTGCTTTATTCTTAATCTTATACGGATTGTTTAGATTTATTATTGAGTTTGTTCGAGTGCCTGATGTGCAACTAGGCTATTTGGCATTTGGCTGGTTGACGATGGGGCAGCTACTTAGTTTGCCAATGATTGTATTAGGCGTTTACTTAATCTTAAAGGCAAAGCGAGCGTGAAGGCGTATATTGATATTGGTAAACGGATTTTAGACGAGGGTGTATGGGTTTCTAATGCACGCACTGGGCAAAAAACCCTGAGCATTATTGGTGCTTCGTTTGAGTACGATTTGTCAGATGGTACGGTGCCAGTGGTTACCACCAAAAAACTCTTTTGGAAATCAGCCATTGCTGAAATATTGGGCTATATTCGTGGCTACCAAAGTGCGGCACAATTTAGAGATCTGGGGTGCAATACTTGGAACGCCAATGCCAATGAAAACCAAGCGTGGATTGATAATCCACACAGAAAAGGCACAGACGATATGGGACTGTGTTATGGTGTGATTGGTCGTGCTTTTCCAGGTATTGGGGGAGATGAGCCATTAGACCAATACCAAAAGATTGTGACCGATTTATTGCAAGGCATTGATGACAGGCGTGAGATCATGACTTTTAACCACCCTAATTTAATTCATCGTGCCTGTTTGCCAGCTTGTATGCATACGCATCATTTTAATTTGCTAGGCGAGGATTTGTATCTTGAAAGCTATCAGCGTAGTAGTGATTATGTATTAGGGCAGCCGTTTAACCATTTTCAGGCAGCATTTTTACTATTGATTACCGCACAAATCACAGGCAAAAAAGCCAAAAAAATGCGCCATCATTTGTCGAATGTGCATTTATACGAAAATCAAGTGGAAATTTTCAAAAATGAACAAGTTAATCGTAAGCCATTACCTCTGCCAAAACTCAACATCAATCCAGCGATTAAAACCCTTGAAGACCTAGAAACTTGGGTAACGATGGAGGATTTTGAGTTGATAAACTATGAACACCATCCAGCAATAAAATACCCTTTCAGCGTATGACCCTACCTAATTGTCCAAAATGTCATTCTGAATATGTGTATAAAGATGGCAATCTTTTGATGTGTCCAGAGTGTGCTTATGAGTTTTCAATAGAAGGAGACCTTTGCATAAATATGAATAATCATCAAAAATCCACTTTTCACCCGCTTGGCAATTTTTTAAACCCAGCCTTAGCCCTGCTAGGACAAAGTTTAAGAAAATCACCAATCTGGAAAAAATTGAATTTTGCTAATCATCCCTATTTATGCAAAGGCCTCAGAAGATATAAAAGAGCAGGAAGTTGTTATTACAGATGCCAACAGTAATACTCTAAATGATGGCGATACGATAACAGTGATTAAGGATTTAAAAATAAAAGGCACTTCTTCGGTTGTCAAAGTCGGCACTAAGGTAAAAAACATCCGCCTATGCGATGGTGATCATGATATTGATTGCAAAATTCCAGGCTTTGGCGACATAAAACTTAAATCTGAATTCGTTAAGAAAGTGTAGTTACTTCCAAATATCAACCGTAATTCCTTGTTCTCTCAATTTATCAGACTTGTGTTCAATGTAGCGCTGAAAGTTTGGCTGAGTTTTATACGCACCTGTTAAGACATAATCCATAATACTATGCAAGTGATACTGCTTGAAATAAGCGTCCTTGCGAATAATTTCATTGCCAGTTTTGTCAAAGAAAACAATGGCAGGTTTGTAAGTAAGTTTTAAAGCCTCATACCAATCCTTTGCAGTAGTGCGTTTGCCTGATGGATTGATTAGTTTCTCGTTAGACAGCGCATTAAAACGCACTACTTGCATTTGTTTTAAATAGTCTTGTGTTTGCTTTAATGGCATTAATTTAGTGTGAAAAAAGTTACATTCCACGCAGTTTGGTTCTTCAAAAAATACCGCTAAAACCCTTTGTGCTGGTAAATTTTTGCTACGCATTAATAAATGTGGAGCGGATGTAAAAATTGTATGTGGGTTAAGTTTACCAGTCTTGTTTTGCTTTAACTTATGAAGGTGGTTGGCGTAGGACTTTTTGAGATAGGTTTTGTTGGTAATATAATCCAATGTAGCGTGCATTTTATCAACGGATTGATAACCATTGAGTCTGAGTAGAGTTTTACCTTGAGGGCTTAAAAAAATAAGGGTGGGAGTAAATTGGATTTTCATATATGCTGAAAATTCCTTTTCAGTAAAATCTCTACCTGTCCAGTCGGTTAACTCTTTATCACCCCACATATTGACTTCAATCACATCAAAATCTTTTTGTAATTTGGCGACCAATTCCTCATCATGAAAGTTATCTTTTACCAATTTAGCGCAGTAAGGACAGCCATTTTGATGAAAATAAATCATAATATGACGACCTTTATCGTTAGCTTCTTCCAAGTCTTCAGAAAAATCCATAAAGGTTGTTTTGAACCAATCAGGCAGAAAATCAATGGTTTTCGCGCCCAAGAAATTTCCTTGTTTGACGACTTCTTGAGCGGCAGACACAGATGAGAGATATAAAGAAAATATTAGAAACACAATTCGCATGATTTGATTGTAGCCCTAAAGTTAATCTAATGCAAATTTGGTGCAACGCTACTAAAAGAGCTAGGTTAGAAAAGCCTTGTTAGACCGCATTAACACTGTCTATGCCTTTTTGTGGTAGAAACAGGCCACAGCCTAGTAGGCGGTGCGCACCAATGCCTTGCTCTTGCAGTGTTACAGACTCAGTTTTACGCAAGTCAGCCACCATTAATGAGCAGGTATGAATAATCCCATTCGGCGTTGATATTTTGCGCTTTAAGCCTGCCATCATTTTTTTAGGCACAATACCTAGTGCTTGTAGTTGTGTAAAAGAGGTTTGTAAAAATTCTTCTTCACTGGCATTTTCATCGCAGGTAATATGCTTGGCAAATACAATCTGCATATCGCTCATAAGTTTTGGCTCTAGCGCCTTGACCACTTCTATTTGATACTCGCCTAAATCAAGTATTTTCCCTGCCAATGTCGCTATATCGCCAAACCTTTCTTTGGGTATGCGAATATTTAGTTTTGAGCGTTTAGAAGGATAGTAAAAACCCGATTCGTGGTCTTGCTCCCAGCCATTACCATCAGCCACACTAATATCAAACACACCTGCATTTACTTTCGCCAGCCAAGGCAGGTGTTTTAACAACGCCTGAGACAGGGGATAAGCGTGGTCAATGGGCAAAACTTTAGTGCGAATGCTGAACACAGCATCTTGAATCGCCTCAGGAAGCGTAAAATGTTCTTGTTTAATATCTTCTTGCCAAAACATAGGAATATAGGTTATTAAAATACTGCACATTATAAACGATGAACAAATTACAGAAAAAAATTAATTACCAATTTAAAGACATTGCTTTGTTAAAACAAGCGTTGACGCATCGTAGCGTAGGCAGGACTAATAATGAGCGCTTAGAGTTTTTAGGAGATAGTATTTTAGGTGCGGTGGTTTCTTGTGAATTATACAAACGCTTTCCCCATATTGCCGAGGGTAAACTTTCTCGATTTAAGTCTTATGTTGTTAGGGGGCAAACGCTGGCGTTGATTGCAGCAGAGATTGAATTATCAAATTTATTGATTTTGGGACCAGGAGAGCTGAAAAGTGGCGGACATAATCGTAAATCTATTCAAGCTGATGCGGTAGAGGCTATTTTAGGTGCTATTTTCTTAGAGGCAGGTTTTGAGACAGTCAATGTAGTAATTTTGGACTTGTTTAAAGAATATTTAGACAGTATTAATCCGAATGACGCACTGAAAGATTTTAAGACGCAATTACAAGAACGCCTACAAAAGTTTGGACAATCGTTGCCAGAATACGAGCTTACAAAAACCACTGGTAAGAATCACAACGCATTATTTACACTTAAGTGTTTTTTGCCTGACCAAGCCGTTCAAGTTGAACAAGAGGCCAAAAGTATCAAAAGAGCAGAACAAATGTGTGCTGAAATTTTATTGGAGAAATTAAAAAATCATGAGTCATAAAGCAGGATTTATCGCCGTTGTTGGTCGTCCTAATGTGGGTAAATCAACTCTAACCAATGAGTTAATCGGTCAAAAGCTCTCTATCACTTCGCACCGACCACAAACCACACGCCATCGTATTCATGCGATTGACACTAGCGATAATTATCAAATGGTATTTGTGGATACACCGGGTATGCACATTGGCAATGCGAAAGCCATTAATGCTTATATGAATAGAACGGCAAGTGCTAGTATTAACGATGTTGATATTATTTTGTGGCTGATTGAAGTAGACAAATGGACCAAAGAAGATGCGCGTGTTTTGGAGCATGTATCTAAGGCTGAAGTACCGGTGATACTGTGTGTGAATAAAATTGATAAACTCAGATCTAAGCAAGCCGTCTTGCCTTTTTTAGAAAAAATTGGGAAAAAATATCAACCCAATGATTTCTTTCCACTTTCAGCCTTTAAAAAGCCTGATACTCAAGCATTACGAACATTAATTTTAAAATATCTGCCAGAGCAAGACAATATTTTTGACCCCGATTATGTTACTGATAGAAGTGAAAAATTTATCGTCGCTGAATTTATTCGAGAAAAATTAATGCGTCATTTGGAAGACGAATTGCCTTATGATTTAACCGTTGAAATTGAACACTATGAATTAGACGGCACTATGCAAAGAATTTCAGCCAGAATTTTGGTAGAAAAGGCATCGCAAAAATACATTGTTATTGGTAATAAGGGTGATATGCTTAAACTTATTGGCACTGAAGCACGGAAAAGTATCGAGGGTTTTTTAGAACGCAAAGTGTTTCTTAAACTCTGGGTTAAGGTCTCCACAGGCTGGTCTGATGATAAGCGTGCATTAGCCTCATTGGGGTATGACTAATTGGATTCAATTACTCAATTTAGCCTTGGTGCAGCTGTTGGTATTGCTGTTTCACCCAAAAAGACACCTAAAATAGCCATCATTTCAGGCTTGTTAGCAAGTTTGCCAGATTTAGATATATTGTTAACTATGATTAATGATTCAAATGATTTGGATAGCACTATTAATCACAGGGGGCCTCTCACTCCCTGTTTTTTTTAACATTGGTATCGCCATTATTGGCACTTATTTTATTTAAGTTTTTTAATTAGAGACCTTTGCATAAATATGAATAATCATCAAAAATCCACTTTTCACCCGCTTGGCAATTTTTTAAACCCAGCCCTAGCCCTGCTAGGACAAGGTTTAAGAAAATCACCAATCTGGCAAAAATTGAATTTTGCTAATCATCCCTATTTATGCAAAGGTCTCAATTATATTGATTATTTTCGTTGGTGGCTAATCACATTTTTAAAAATAGACAATAAATGGAAGCAGGTGGAGCCTCATAGGTACACAATTAAAATTGATATAAATGCAATGTTTGGTGGTTAGTAATGGCTAAGATTGATTTAACTCCCGCCTTTTTAATTCATCGAAGGGCATTTAAGGACACTTCTTTATTACTGGATTTTTTTACCCAAGAACACGGGAAAATTCGCTTAGTTGGACGAGGGTCACGCAAGTCAAAGGCACCGATACAAATGTTCCAACATATCAAAATTTCCTTTTCAGGTAAAAGCGATTTAAAGTCATTGAATGATGTGGAAGTGGATGATCAGCCGAGGAGTTTACAAGGCGAAGCGTTGATATTGGGCATGTATGCAAATGAATTGATTGCCCGATTGTTGCAAGATCAAGACCCATATTTTGAATTATTTGAGATTTACAAGCAGTTTATTAATCAGTTGCCAAAATTAGGCAAGCAAGCAAGTTATTGGGCGTTGCGTTTATTTGAAAATAGCCTATTGTCTGAGTTGGGCTATGGGCTTGATTTTGAACACGATGTAAATGGCGATGAGATTGATACCAGAATTGAATGCAAATATGAATATCAATCGCAAGTTGGTTTTACTAAGCGTTCTATAGGTAAAATATCGGGCAATACAATTCAGTTGATGTTGGCTGAAGATGTGTTAAATACGCCAAATGTTGAACAACTTAAGGTGTGCAGGGATTTGAATAGGGCGAGATTGCACCCATTATTGGGCAACAAGCCTTTGCAAAGTCGTTTATTATTTTGGAGTAAGAATTGAGCATTTATTTAGGTGTGAACATTGACCATATAGCCACCATTAGGCAAGCGAGGGGTGCCCATTACCCATCACCAATTGCAGGGGCGTTATTATGTGAGCAATCAGGTGCAGACAGTATTACCTTGCATCTTCGTGAAGACAGGCGTCATATTCAAGATAGTGATGTGGAGATTTTTCGTGAACAACTCACCACAAAAATGAATTTAGAAATGGCGATTACCGATGAAATGATTGCCATTGCCAGTAAAATTAAACCGCAAGATTGTTGCCTAGTGCCAGAAAAACGCGAGGAACTCACCACCGAGGGTGGGCTTAATGTGGCTGGTCAAATGTCTAGAATGTATGATGTTTGCGCTCAATTAAATGCAGAAAATATCACAGTCTCTTTGTTTATTGATGCTCAAAAATCCCAAATTGATGCCGCTAAGCAATGTGGTGCCTCCGTGATTGAGCTACACACAGGGCATTATGCAAATGCAACGAATGAGGCGCAACAGTTAGAGTTAGAAAAAATAAAAACTATGGCAACCTATGCACATTCAATCGGTTTGCAAGTTAATGCAGGGCATGGCTTAACCTTAGAAAATACCGTAGCCATTGCCAAACTACCTGAAATTGTAGAACTTAATATCGGCCATTCAATTATTGCCAGAGCCGTGTTTGTTGGACTTGAAGCCGCCACTCATGAGATGAAGCGTTTAATGCTCGGTGCCAGAGAATGATTTACGGCATCGGCACCGATATTATTAACATTGAACGAGTTGAACATATCTTAAATAAAAACAGAGATGGTTTTGTTAAGCGTGTGCTATCCGAACACGAGCAAGCATTATTTGCCAACAAAGGTGATAGTGCCGCCTACTGTGCCAAGCGTTTCGCCGCCAAAGAAGCCTTTGCTAAAGCCCTAGGCACAGGGATTGGTAAAATTGTCAGTTTTCAAGATTTAACCGTGCGTAACAACGAAAACGGCAAGCCTTACTTCATTCCTAGCGAAAAATTGCGCCTATATTTGGTGGGCAAAAACATCAAACAAGCCCACCTTAGTCTATCCGATGAAAAATTTAACGCCGTAGCATTTGTGGTATTGGAATTAGGGGAAAAAGACGCAGAAGAGAAGGGCGAATACGGCACAACCTTCTAATTGAGACCTTTGCATAAATATGAATAATCATCAAAAATCCACTTTTCACCCGCTTGGCGATTTTTTAAACCCAGCCTTAGCCCTGCTAGGACAAGGTTTAATAAAATCACCAATCTGGCAAAAATT
>NZ_FXLV01000032.1 GCF_900180345.1 Bathymodiolus heckerae thiotrophic gill symbiont | reverse complement strand
AAAGCAACTTGGTTGTTGAGACCTAAGAGTAAATGGTCATTGGTGGCGTCTAAACCAGTGCCACCTATCACCACTTTAATTTGGATGATATCGGTGGCTGTAGGGGCAGCAATAGCAGCATCAAAGGCGACACCTTGTGCCAGTTGCTCACGGTTAGTGGTAAATAAGCTGGTGTCTTGTATAGATGCTGTGGCGTCTAAATCAACAGCATCTGGGGCAATTAAGTTAACGCTAATAGTAGCGGTGGCTGAGGCATTGGTATTGCCATGCTCATCGGTGTAAGTAAAGGTGGCTGTTCTGTCGCCTTCGCTTGGGCTAGTTTCTACATTCTTAAGGCGGATTGCTTCCACAATGGCTTTAACATTAGCAGTGCTGAAGTTAGAACCATCGGCTTTAGTGATGACCAGCGTATTGCCTGTTAAGGTGTAGCTTGTAGCCACACTTGCAATAGTGAGGGTGGTGGCAGTGATGTCTGCGTTTGTATTAATGTCTGCGGTATTTAAGATTAATTTGTCTTTAGCAGTATCTAAGCCGCCTAGGACTATTTTAATTTGTGTAATGTCAGTCTCTGTTGGGGCAGCGATCTCAGCATCAAAGGCGATGCCTGTGGCTAAGGTAGTAGCACGATTGGCACTACTAACAATAGTGCTACTGCTAGATTGTACATTTGCCTGTGTTGGGTCTAAGTCAACTGCACTCAGTGAGCTGGCTGCCGCATCAACGCTAACGGTTGCAGTAGCGCTAGCGCCTTCATTACCAGCCACATCGACATAGCTAAAGGTTGCCGTTCGGTCGCCTTCTGCGGCATTGGTGGTGGTGTTTTGAAGCTTGATTGATTGAATGACTTGCTGTACTTCTAGCGTGCTTAAGTTAGTGCCATCGGCTTTAGAGAGAATCAGGGTTTTAGTAGTTGCGTTATAAGTGTAGTTAATACCAGTTAACCCACCTAAACTTACCTTGTTATCTGCTGAGTTTACATTCAAAGCAACTTGGTTGTTAAGACCTAAAAGTAAATGGTCATTGATGGTGTCTAAATTAGTACCACCTATCACCACTTTAATTTGAATAATATCGGTGACTGTAGGAGTAGCAATAGCAGCGTCAAAGGCAACACCTTGTGCCAGTTGCTCACGGTTAGTGGTAAATAAGCTGGTGTCTTGTATGGATGCTGTGGCGTCTAAATCGACAGCATCTGGGGCAGTTAAGTCAATGCTAATAGTAGCGGTGGCTGAGGCACTGGTATTGCCATGCTCATCGGTGTAAGTAAAGGTGGCTGTTCTGTCGCCTTCGCTTGGTCTGGTTTCTACATTCTTAAGGCGGATTGCTTCAACAATGGCTTTAACATTAGCAGTGCTGAAGTTAGAGCCATCGGCTTTAGTGATGACCAGCGTATTGCCTGTTAAAGTGTAGCTTGCAGCCACACTTGCAATAGTAAGGGTGGTGGCAGTAATGTCTGCGTTTGTATTAATGTTTGCGGTATTTAAGATTAATTTGTCGTTAGTAGTGTCTAGACCGCCTAGGACTATTTTAATTTGTGCAATGTCACTCTCTGTTGGTGCAACAATACTAGCATCAAAGGCGATGCCTGTGGCTAAGGTGGTGGCAAGATTGGTATTATTAACAATAGTAGTACTGCTGTTTTGTATGCCTGCTTCTGAGTCGCCTAAGTCAATCTGTGCTGGAGCAATGGTGTCTACGCTTAAGGTGGTGATAGCGCTTGTGCCTTCATTGCCAGCGGCATCAATATAACTAAAGGTTGCCGTTCTGTCGCCTTGGGTTGGGTTCTGGGTAGTGTTTTGTAGTTTGATGTTAGCAATAATAGTTTGAACCTCAGTGGCACTTAAGACACTGGCGTCATCTTTAGAGACAATCAAGGTGTTATTTGTCTTATTGTAAGTATAGTTAATGCCAGTAATGGCGCCAAGTGAGATATTATTACCTTGGGCATTACTACTAAGGTCTAAGTTGTAATTAAGGCCTAGCAGTAACTGATCGTTGGTGGTGTCTAAATTAGTGCCGCCTATTGCCACTTTAATTTGAGTGATATCTGTGGCTGTTGGGGTGCCAACATTCGCTTCAAAGGCGATGCCTACTTTTAGTTGTGATTGATTGACAATGTTGATCGCTAGTGCTTCAGTAGCTTGAGTGCCTACTATGATTGCGTCTAAATCAACAGCATCTGGGGCAATTAAGTTAACTTTAATACTTGCCGTAGCAGGACTAGACTCAGAATTGCCTGCATTGATGTAGCTAATGGTCGCTGTTCTGTCGCCTTCGCTTGGACTGGCTTCTGCATTCTTAAGGCGGATTGCTTCCACAATGGTCTTAACATTAGCAACACTGAAGTTAGAGCCATCGGCTTTAGTGATGACTAGTGTATTGCCTGTTAAGGTGTAGCTTGCAGCCACACTTGCAATAGTGAGGGTGGTGGCAGTGATGTCTGCGTTTGTATTAATGTCTGCGGTATTTAAGATTAATTTGTCGTTAGTAGTGTCTAAGCCACCTAGGACTATTTTAATTTGTGCAATGTCAGTCTCTGTTGGTGCAGCGATCTCAGCATCAAAGGCGATGCCTGTGGCTAAGGTAGTGGCACGATTGGCGCTGTTAACAATCGTGCTACTGCTAGATTGTGCATTTGCCTGTGTTGGGTCTAAGTCTACAGCGCTTAATAGAGTAATTGCATTCAGTGTGTATTTTTGCATGGCAGTACCATCTACAGTGTTGCTATCAGTTACTGTAGATTCACTATCTGCTGTAACCGCAAATTTAATCGCACCGCCATCTACTTGAAGTGCTTTATTCCAAGTAAGTTGTATTCCAGCAACGGATGAAGTAATATCTTCCCAAGTTTTTCCATTGTCAACCGAACCCCAAAGCTTTTGAGAAACAAGTGCAGTATCTAATGTTGCTGTGATGTTTTGTGTACTTGCATCAGTGGTAACAAAGATACCATTATTGGTACTAGAAATTTGAATATTTGAAAAATTGACTTCTAAATCACTAAATTTTTCGACAATTTTAGCGCCATCATCATTATAATTTGTATCAGTAAATGTAACTTTAACTGCATTTGCACCTGTGAGTAAGTCGTCGGAAATTTCCTTATTTAAACCGCCAGTTTTGTCAATAGCACCAGCAACTGCTTCAATAACATCTTGGGTATTGGTGTATTTTGCTATACTCTCCATGCCAGAAAGTGCCGCAGCCACATAGCCCGACTCTTTTGATC
The DNA here is from genome assembly GCF_900180345.1 of Bathymodiolus heckerae thiotrophic gill symbiont. Lineage (GTDB taxonomy): Bacteria > Pseudomonadota > Gammaproteobacteria > PS1 > Pseudothioglobaceae > Thiodubiliella. Next base: position 14,536 of record NZ_FXLV01000032.1, on the reverse strand, counting down.
CGTTTTCATCACCTTGACTGTTGACAGTATCAATATTAGCTTTAACTATATTTTCTTCTAAAGCAAACGCATCGGTAACTCTTTGGTTCGATTGGGTGATTTCACTTTCATCTAATGTTATTGTTGTAGCAATAGTAGTAGAGTCTACTCCTGCAAGTTTAGCGGCGATAGAAGTTTGAACATTGATGTTTACTTTATTTGGGGCTCCTGTTGAAATAACGCTAACTGCAAACAAATCGGTACTCAGTATTTTGTCTGCATTAGTCAATTCATCTTTATATATCAAGCCTCTATTCAGTTTTAAATATACGGCACCTGTATAACTAGTTGAGAAACTATATGAGCCATCAGCTTCAAGAGTAGTTTTAGCAAGTAGATTGCCATTTTTATCGTAAAGTTCAACTACATTCTCAATCTTGATGCCACTGTACTTACCTGCTGAGAAAAAGCCGGCAACTACATTAGAGGTATCATTATTACCGCTGCCAGAACCACCACCAGAACCGCTGCCAGAACCGCTGCCAGCAAGACCAGCAAGGCCTAGTAACCCCCCACCACCCATAGACGCAGACAAATAGCCGGCATCAAAATAAGTAGAATTAAAACTATCAGCGAATAAATCAGGTTGCCCAGAGAGGATTGACTGTAGTCCAGTATAGTCGCCATAAAAATGCACAATTTGCGAACCATCAGTTAAGGTGTAAAAGTTACCCTCAGTAACATAATACAGATTGCCGTTTTCAGTAGGTAAAGAAACGATACAAGATAAGTCTGAACCACAGATTTCAAAATATTCATCGAAAATAACTATTGAATCTTCTAACAAGACCTCTAAATCATTGCCCACTCTTTTAGCAATGAGGTTAAAGTTTTTAGTCAATATGCCGTCATTTTCGACACTTATTTCATAAACTATACCTGGCTGAACCCGGACATGCTCACTATCGCCTTTAATATTGACAGTTTTTAAGTTGTACTCTTTAGCAAGAATGCTCGCCTTGGCTTGTGATTTCACAAACTGTTCATTTGTTTTCATTATAGCATTCATAATAGAAAAACCTCTATATTAATAATTGTTTTATTCATAATTCCTCAGCTTAATTCCAATTTTTACACCATTCAAAAAACTCTTCGAGACCTTTGCATAAATAGGGATGATTAGCAAAATTCAATTTTTGCCAGATTGGTGATTTTCTTAAACCTTGTCCTAGCAGGGCTAAGGCTGGGTTTAAAAAATTGCCAAGCGGGTGAAAAGTGGATTTTTGATGATTATTCATATTTATGCAAAGGTCTCTTCATATTTTCCATAAAAGCTTCTTGTTTATCTAACTTTTTCTCTTTATTATAACCTTCTTCCACTTATTGGATGTAACAGTCTTGTAAATCTCGCATTTACTTAAAAAATATTCATTCCAGTTTTAAGATTATGACTCGTGGATTTTTGATGATTATTCATATTTATGCAAAGGTCTAAAATGGTAAATTTTTGCATTATAACCCCTAGTAGCCTTAATTATCTAGCCATTTATCGCGTTCAAATTTAGCACTTAAAAATAATTTCTCCAATGCTTGAGAATCTTTACTTTTAATAAGTATCGCCAATGTATTTAAGGTCTGATTATAGCCTTGTATATGTTTTACAATTTCATCAGAGTTGTTAAGGCAAATATCACGCCACATTACCGCATCACTTGAGGCAATGCGTGAGAAATCTTTAAACCCGCCTGCGGCATAATCCAGTGCATTGGCATCACTACTAATTAAATAATTCATCAATGAAAATGCCAGCATATGTGGCAAATGCGAAGTCATTGCCAATAAATCATCGTGTGTTTTATCGCTCATAATTTCCACCTTTGCTCCCAGTACCTCCCATAATTCACGAACACGGGCAATCATTTGCGCATTGGCGTTGTCTGTTGGCGTGAGAATGATGCGTTTGTTGTTAAATAAAGTGCCATCAGCCGCCTGTACGCCACTTTGTTCCTTACCAGCAATTGGATGTGCGGGGATAAAATTCTCAGGCATCTTACCAAATACTTCTTTCACAGTGGCAATCACACTGCCTTTAGTGCTGCCAACATCGGAGACAATCGTATCTTTATTAATGTGTGGCTTAATCATCTCAAGTATACTTTTAAAACTATTTACAGGTGTGGCAATCAGCACCAACTCTGCCCCAGAGAGTGCTTTAGTAATATCCAAACTATAAGCGTCAATCACGCCCAATTCTTGTGCTTGTTGCAGATGCGCCTCATTCCTACCAAAACCCATAATATGGAGCTGCTGAAACTTGTTTAAACTGTTTTTCAGTCCTAGCGCAAACGAGCCACCAATCAATCCCACACCGATAATACATATTTTATTCATAAGATTGATTTTAGCGTATTAAGAAATACTTCATTCTCGTTTTTCGTACCAACAGAAACTCTTAAATAATTCTCCATTTCCACTGGCCGCACAATAAAACCTTTTTCTAATAATTGCTGATAAACCACACTCGCATCACTTACTTTAATGGCAATAAAATTTGCGAATGAGGGAATATATGACAAACCCAGCTCATCAAACCCAGCAGCAAGTTGACGCAAGCCTTGCTGGTTTAAGGAAATAGCTTTTTGTAAAAAATCTGTATCTGCCAAGGCAGCAACCGCTGCGCTTTGGGCAATATGATTAACATTAAAAGGCTGGCGAATGCGGTTTAAATAATCGGCAATCTCACTACTGGAAAGCGAATAACCCACTCTCAAGCCTGCCAAACCATACGCTTTAGAAAAAGTGCGTGTAATCACTAAATTATCAAACTCTTTTAGCCACTCAATGGCATTATCACGCGCATTTAAATACTCAGCATAAGCCTGATCCAGCACCACAATCACTGTGCTCGGTACACTTGACAAAAAATCATAAATTGTACTGTCTGCTAGCAATGTACCCGTTGGGTTGTTAGGATTGGCAATAAAAATTAACTTGGTGTTATCAGTAATTGCCGCCAGCATTGCCTCCAAATCATGCCCGAAATTCTTCGCTGGTGTTATCATCGAAGTTGCGCCTAACGCTTGAGTAACGAGTGGATAAACCACAAATGCATACTGCGAGAAAATCACCTCATCACTTGCGCAACACACCGTCGCTCTAGTTATCAACTCTAAAACATCGTTGGAACCATTGCCCAGCGTGATTTGTTCTACCGCTATTGATAAATGCTGAGCAATCGCTTGTTTGAGCTCAAAACCATTACCGTCAGGATAACGCCCTATTTCACTGGTGGCTTGCATAATAGCTTGTTGCACTTTTTCACCAACAGGCAGGGGATTTTCATTACTGGCTAACTTGACAACCTTGTCCAAACCCAACTCGCGTTGCAATTCACTGATTGGTTTGCCGCCTTGATAAGGCTTCAAAGACAATATTGATGCACAAATATTACTCATGCTTGCTGCACTTCAAGTGAGGGATAAATTTTAGCAATTTGATTAAAATCCTTATCATTATGTAGCAAAATAAGATTGTTTTCGATGGCACATTGGGCGATTAAACACTCTATGGTTGAACGAATAGTAACGCCCTGCTTTCGACAATTAAAATAAATTTGTGCCGCCTGTTGATAACTTTTTTTATCATCTTTAAAGTCGTAAAACGGTTGAACTGATAAATAAGTTTGATAAATATCAAATATTTTTTGACTAACAGCGCCTTGCAATACTTCGGTGCAAATAAGATGGGTTAAACCTGATTGATTCAAGGCGATACAAGTATCAGTTTTTTGGTTTGTTTTATCATTAAGAAAATCAATCCAAATAGAGGAATCTATTAAATACACGATAGCTACTTAAGTTTTGGCAAATTTCGAGTGCGTAAAACCTTATAGAGACCTTTGCATAAATAGGGATGATTAGCAAAATTCAATTTTTGCCAGATTGGTGATTTTATTAAACCTTGTCCTAGCAGGGCTAAGGCTGGGTTTAAAAAATCGCCAAGCGGGTGAAAAGTGGATTTTTGATGATTATTCATATTTATGCAAAGGTCTCTTATAGTCATAATCCTCACGAATACCGCCCATTCCTTTTAAATCCATAATATTAGGCTTCTTACGCTTGGCAATAAATTCCCTAATTGCCATATCAATCAACGCTCTTTTAGTCTTAATCTGCCCAATACTCATCGCTTCTTGCACTATATTTTCGTCTAAAACAATATTTGTTCTATGTAGCATTCTTATATCCTTGTGTGATTTTATGTGTATTTTATATCACAGGCAATGTGTATTTTCTGAAATATTACAGGTTCTGCCTACAAAACGGCAACAGGATAAGAACCTAAGATATTCATTTTAATTGCTTTTTTAGCAATCTCTGCTAATGCTTTTTTTACAGACTCTTGTTGCTGATGTCCTTCAATATCAACCAAGAACATATATTCCCATTTAGCATTGGGCATTGGATGATGTACGAGTTGCAAAATGTTGATACCTTGCTCTTTGAAAGGAGACAGTAAATCAAGCAATGCGCCTGCTTCGTGTTTGGCGACTATTAGCACAGAGGTTTTATCTTTACCTGATGCTGGCACCTCTTCCTTGCCAAGCGCCAAGAAACGCGTGGTATTGCCCGCCTTATCTTCAATATTTTTAGCAACACGCTCTAAGTCATACAAACTAAGTGCCGCTTCTGATGCAATCGCTGCTGCGTTTGGTTCGTCTTTGACAGAGCTTGCTGCAAAAGCATTAGAGGCGACTGACTTTAATTCAGCATTTGGATAATTATCACTCAGCCATCGTTGGCATTGTTCAAGTGCCTGTTGATGTGCATAGATTGTTTTGATTTCCTTCGACTGGTCTGCCATCATTAACTGATGACGCACTAAGATTTCAACCTCGCCACAAACCTTTAAATCTTGAGAATAAAGCATTTCAACTGTTGCGCCAATCACACCATTAGATGAATTTTCAATCGGCACAACACCATAATTTGCATTGCCTTTTTCCACCTCACGGAATATTTCATCAATACTGCCACAATCTAGCGTCGATACTGCGTACCCGAAATACTTCAAGGCCGCTTCTTGCGTATAAGTACCCTTAGGACCGAGATAAGCCACTTTAATCTTTTGCTCTAAAGCAAGACAAGCCGACATAATCTCGCGAAATATATGTGCCATATCTTTGTCTTTAAGCAGATTATCATTGCGCTCAATAATCGTACGAAGTACTTGTGCCTCTCGCTCTGGGCGGTAGAAACTACCTTGGTCTTTTGTTGATTTTTTGACCTCTGCAACGGCTGAAGCCAGCTCAGCTCGATCGCCAATCAACGACTGAATTCTTTTATCCAGCATATCAATTTCAACTCTTAATTGGTCCAGTGTTTTAGTCATTTTTTTACTTCTAAAGACTTCTTATGCTTAAGATGCCTTCAACTTGTTTTAGATTATCAACCACTATATCAGAAACCTCGCACTCTATATCAACTAAAGTATAAGCAACTTCCTCTCTTGATTTATTCAACATATCAATAATATTAATCCCCGCATCTGCTAATATAGTTGAAATCTGCCCGACCATATTGGGGATATTTTTATGCGTAATTGCCAAACGAAACTTACCCGCTCTTGGCATTTTTGCCTCTGGAAAATTAACTGAATTTAAAATATTGCCATTTTCAAGATAATCTTTTACTTGATTAACCACCATAACAGCGCAGTTATCCTCTGCCTCAGCAGTTGATGCGCCCAAATGTGGTAAAGCAATCACGCGTTCGTGGTTTTTCTTATCATCAATCGGAAAATCAGTCACATAATATTTAACTTTACCAGCCTCAAGTGCAATGATTAAGGCTGTTTCATCAACAATACCATCACGAGCAAAATTAAGAACAGTTGCCCCTGCTGGCAACAAAGCAATGCGTTCTTCATTCAGCAGATTTTTTGTGCTTTCTATCAATGGCACATGAAATGAAACAAAATCACTTTGTGTAAATAATTCATCGATACTAAGTGCTTGCTCAACATCGGCAGATAACTTCCAAGCACTGTTAATGGTAATGCTCGGATCAAAGCCAATAACCTTCATCCCTAGCGCATACGCAGCATTAGCGATTTGCACTCCAATCGCACCCAAACCCACAATACCCAATGTTTTTCCGGGTAATTCTGAACCAGCGTAATTCTTTTTGCCGTCTTCTATTGCCGTTTTTAAATTCTGTAGAGGCAAACCATTTACATAATCCCACGCTTGGCAGATATTACGACTGGCAAGCAACATTGATGAAATTACCAACTCCTTTACCGCATTGGCATTCGCCCCAGGAGCGTTAAACACTGCCACACCCTTTTCACTCATTTTATCAAGTGGAATGTTGTTTACACCTGCGCCTGCACGACCCACTGCCTTTAAATTACTACCAATCTCTAACTCGTGCATCTTGGCACTACGCACCAAAACCGCATCAGGATTTGTCATTTCAGAGGCAACTTCATAACCCTCTCTAGACAATTTATCCAAACCAACTGGAGAAATGTTATTCAGTGTTTGTATTTTATTCATAAAATCCTCTCTAATATTTACATTATGTCCCGAGCCGGGTTCTACCCAGAACCCGGCTCGGGACATAAAATTTTTAGCCTTAGCCGTTTTCCTTTTCAAAATCTTGCATAAAACTTACCAGCTGATTGATGCCCTCTTGTGGCATCGCATTGTAAATGCTAGCACGCATACCGCCTACCGAGCGATGTCCTTTTAAAGTAATCAAACCATTGTCTGCTGCCTTTTCTAAAAACAAACCGTTAAGATCTTCATTGGCCAACAAAAAAGGCACATTCATCCAAGACCGGTATTTTTCTACCACAGGATTTGAGTAAAAATCAGAGCCGTCAATCGCCGCATAAAGCGTCTTTGCTTTGTTTTCATTAATCTTAGCCATTGCCCCCAAGCCGCCCTGCTCTTTTAGCCACTCAAACACACGGCCTGCCACATACCACGAGTAAGTTGATGGGGTGTTATACATTGAGTCGTTATTCGCTTGCGTAGCGTAATTAAACAAAATTGGCTGGTTTGCCACCACATTACCTATCAAGTCCTCTCTAATAATCACAACAGTTAAACCAGAAATGCCGATGTTTTTTTGTGCACCTGCATAAATAATGCCGTATTTTGAGACATCAATCTCACGCGATAAAATAGTAGATGACATATCAGCCACTAACGGCATACCCACTTCTGGCACATAGTCAAACTCTAAACCCGCAATGGTTTCGTTCGGCGTGTAATGCAAATAAGCACCTTTTTCATCAATATGCCACTTTGAAAAATCATCAATATTGGTGTACTTATTACCTAAACTGTCAGTACAAATATTCACATCGCAATAGCGTTGTGCCTCAGCAATCGCCTTTTTCGACCAATGCCCCGTATGTGCATAATTTGCCTTGGCTTTGCCGTGTAATAAATTGACAGGAACCATAGAAAACTGCGCCGATGCACCTCCTTGCAAAAACAACACTTTGTAATTATCAGGAATATTCATCAAATCTCTAAGGTCTTGCTCAGATTTTTGTGCCATTGCCATAAAATCCGCACCACGATGAGATATTTCCATCACCGATGCTTTGGCATTACCATATTCTAATAATTCACCCTGCATTCGTTTTAACACCTGCGCTGGCAACATTGCAGGACCCGCACTAAAATTATAAACTTGACTCATTTGCACTCACTCTCTGATTGATTAAAAATAAAAGCATAATTTTATCAGAACTTGGCTATTTTATAACTATAATGCAACTCATTTTAATTATGGAAGTAGGTGACAATCCTACGCTGTCCTCGCAACGGTATTTGCAATTGCATCAGTCCGATACATAATTATTTTTTTAACCCTCACGAAGGATGAATATTATGCAAAAAATCTTACCTATAGTAACGCTCGTTGCCAGTCTAAACGCCAATGCAGTTTTAGGCCCTATTCCCATTTATCTTAACACCGAATATCGCACCGATAGCCCAGTAATCGGCCCTATTGCCTCAGCCCTTAGTTTTAGTGCGCAGGACATTAAAGCCACAGGTGCCAGTACTTTTTTGGATTTTTTAGCCACTATACCGAGCGTTAATTTATTTAACCCGCAAGGAAATGTACCCGCAGTATTTATTCGTGGCAATAAATCAGAACACACTTTATTTATAGTTGATGGTGTGAGTATTGTTAGCGCCAATTCACTCAATGGTGCGGTTGAATATGGGCTAACAAATATCCCAATCAATGACATTGAAAAAGTAGAAATAATCAAGAATTCAGGCTCTGTTTTATATGGTTCAGGTGCAATTGCAGGTGTCATTAGTATTACCACCAAAAAAGGTGCAAATGGCACAAGTGCCGTAGTAAGCACTAAATTTGGCACGAATAATTCTAAAACTTACACACTGTCGGCAAATAGTAACAATAAAAATGGCTTTATTAGATTTACCCACAGCAAATACACTACTGATGGTATTAACTCTCAGACTAAAGACACTACTGGGGAAAAAGACAGTATTAAAAACCAATCCACGCAAATTAAAGTTGGTAATAAACGCTTTGATGTTAGCTATTTAAAAGCCAGAGATAAAACTGAATATGATAGCTTTAATGGCACAAATAATGGAGAATTAGCAGATACAAAATTCACTAAAACAATGCTTAATACAAATAAAACATTCAGTAAAAATTGGAAATCTAAATTGTCTATTTCTCAAATCAAAAATAACGGAAATAATGGCATAAATGCTACTATTATTGGCGATAAATACAAAAGCACAAATATAACACTACTTAATGATATCAAAACTGACAATGCTTTATTTAATGTTGGATTATCTAAAACTGACGATAAAAACACAACAAAAAATAAAAAACTATCAAGCAAGGAATTGTTTATAAATTGGCAAAAAAATATTAATAGCATAGATGTTAATGCAGGTACTCGTTACACTCATCACAGCAAATTTGGCAACAAAACTATTTATAGATTAAGTACTGCTAAATATCTTGATAATAACATTAAATTAACAGCCAATTACAACACTGGATTTAAGGCTCCAACTTTGAAGAATTTATATGGTTGGGATTTTAGTGGCAACAAGTCTTCTACTGGTGCCAATCTCAACTTAAAGCCAGAAACTTCAAAAAATATTGAAGTGGGTATAGAAAAACAATACGATTCCAGTACTATTCGTATCGCACTTTACAAAAATAAAATAAAAAATCTTATTACCACTACAGGGACATGGGGCACCTTTGACTACTCTTATGTCAATATAAACAAACTAATCACCAAAGGATTGGAATTATCTGTAAACACTGATATTTCTGGCTACAATGTTGATTTCAGTCATGGCTATAACAACAGTAAAGAAAATAACAACACCATACAAAGTATTAAACGACCAAAAAATACAAGCAATTTAACCATTAGTAAGCGATATGCCAAATTTAACTCAAGAATACAAATTATCAGAAAATCATCCAGTTTGGATTTTGGCAATGTTAAATTAGAAGGCTACACTTTGGTCAACCTATCAAGCAGATACGACATTAACGATAAAACAAAAATATCAATAAATATCAATAATGCTTTTGACAAAGACTACACTGTGGCAAATGGCTACAACCAACTTGGCAGAACCTTTAATTTAGGCTTAGGCTATCAGTTCTAATCCGCTAAAATAATAGTTTTCTATATAGAGCAGTATGATGAAAAATGGATTTTTCTTGATAATAGCAATCACATTAATGATTGCCACGCGTGGACACGACAACTGGCTGAGTGCGTTTGTGCATTTGCCTGATTTCACCATTCCCGCACTGTTTATTGCAGGCGTGTATTTTCGTTATTTTTGGGTGGTATTTACGCTGATTCTTAGTGCTGTGGCGATTGACAACTACGCCATTGTGTATCAAGGAATTAGTGCCAACTGCATCACCCCTGCTTACAGTGTGCTACCGCTCACTTACTACGGTATTTTTTGGGTAGGCAAGCACATCAGCGCCTTGATGGTGGACGACAATACGATTAAAAACGCACTTATCATTGTCACCGCTACCAGCACTCAATGGCTGATAGCAACCAGTGCCTATTATCTCTTCACGACTACTTATGCCAAAACAGGTTGGAGCAATTTCCTAGTATATATAGCGCACTGGTCAGTCGTTGAAATCCCAGTCGTTTTGTATTGGATGATTGCAGTTATTATTACTTTCACGCTCACACCACGCATTACTCCCGCTCTAAATATTCAAAAAAGTGCCCTCTGATCACAAATGCAGAATGCGGCGCAAAAAAGCGCACATTGATGCCCGCATTGAGCAGGCAAATATAGACAAAAGCGTTATCATCTTACTCACAGGCAATGGCAAAGGCAAATCTTCTTCCGCTTTAGGTATGATTTGCCGTGCGCTTGGCTACAATATGCAGATTGCTGTGGTCAAATTCTTAAAAGGCGTGCAAGATACAGGTGAAGATATCTTCCTAGCACAGCAACCCAGCGTGCAAACCACCTTTATGAAAACAGGCTTTACTTGGGATACACAAGATAAAGAATATGACACCAAAATGGCGCTGGAAGCCTGGCAACACGCCGAACATTACCTTAGTAACAAAACAATCGATTTAGTGGTGCTTGACGAACTCACCTATATGATTAACTACAAATACCTAGACGAGCAAATCATTATAAACGCACTGAACAACCGCCCAAGCCACCAGCATATCGTCATCACTGGCAGAGCCGCAAGCAAAGCATTAATCGATTGTGCCGACACCGTTAGCGACATCAAAGACATTAAACATGCCTTCAAAGCTAACATCAAAGCCCAAAAAGGCATTGATTTTTAATCAAGCCTTACTTGATTAAAACTCGAAATATTCAGAAGATAAAACGATATTTTTATTATCCGAAAATGCAATTGAAGCTTGCTTAAGGTATTTTTTATATTCATCCAACCCATCTGCTTGTTGAATAATTCCCTCTATTTCGCCTTTATCGCAAATATTTTTTCCCAATTCTTGCCCAAAATATTCAAACACACTGGATTTTCTGCGGGTCTATTTTATGATGCTTATGATTAAGATTAACATAAGCCGATACAGTTGGTAATGCAAAATCACCATCTAAATGCTTGGCTTTAAACTTCCCTTGAAACAAACTACCAGATCTTTTTTCTTGCTGATTGAAAAATACAGTGAGACCTTTGCATAAATAGGGATGATTAGCAAAATTCAATTTTTGCCAGATTGGTGATTTTCTTAAACCTTATCCTAGCAGGGCTAAGGCTGGGTTTAAAAAATTGCCAAGCGGGTGAAAAGTGGATTTTTGATGATTATTCATATTTATGCAAAGGTCTCACAGTATAAGAAGTCCCAAGTCGTTGCATAAACTGCGAAATACCCTTATCAACACACTGCTTTAACAACAAATGATAATGATTAGGCAACAAACAATACGCCACAATTAACACTAATCTTTCAGGACGAGCCTTGCCCGTCTCAAAGACGGGCAAGGCTCGTCGGTTGGGTTGCTGATTGATGGGCGAAAAAAACCCCTAGTGATAATGAAATCACTAGGGTTTTTAGAGTATTGATTTAAAGTCTAGGGATTAGACTGTCCAACAGACGCTTTTAACCAAGGTTAAAAATTAACATCGAGTCTAATGCCTTTATTACTATTATTCAAGGTGGCATCGTTTGAATCACTAAACTTGCCTACATTCAGTGTCAACTTGGCACCATTTAAAGGGCGAGTAAGGATTAACTCTGTGCCTGTAACTTTATCATTAGTGCCTAATGTATTCTTAGTATAGATGGCTTTAACTGTACTGCCTTCAAACTTAGTAGAAACTGAAACACCTAAAACTTTAGTAAAGTCTCCAACATCTTTAGCAGATGATGCCTTGCCGCCACGATTACCTGTGCCTATTAGCATAGAGCCTAAAGGTGCAAAATCACCATTACTAACCCCTTGACCAGCAGTAGTAACAACACCACTAGTATTCTTTACTTCTGCTACATAAGGTACATCATTTTTAACTTGTATTGCACCCCAATTAAAGCCAGCCACTTTACCATTCACTTGAATTAAAGTTGCATCGTTATCGCCTTCTTTGTCAATCCATTGCTCAGCAGCAACTGAAACACCACCAAAATCACCCTCAACAGAGATGTCTGTGAAGTTATCAGGATTATGAACTATGCCAACAGTCGTGCTAGAAATTTTAGTAGAAACACTTACATTTGTTGAGTCAGAACCGCTCTCAGAACCAATGCCAGAGCCATTATGAGTAAATATACCTAACTTAACGCCACTAATTGAAGTTGATAGAGCAAGTGCATTTTTCTTGTCTGCACCCATAGATCGGACACCATGGCCGATTGTGCCTGAATAGTCGCCCGCTTTAATGTTAACAGGTCCTGCTTTGGTTGTAATATATAAGCTATCCATATGAAGACCTTTGTTGCCATCATTATTCACAGCATCTGAATCCACACGAGTTTTACTGCCGTTACGAATGACAGCAACTACTTTAGTAGTACCTGTAGAGCCGATGACTTTTAATTTAATACGCTGGTCGTCATCGTTCACATTGCCACCAATTGCATTGTCAGAGTAAGTAAAATATGCATTACCTGTAATTGAAATATCAGCCATAGTAGCTGTTGCCATTGTTGTTGCGACTGCAACGATCATTAATTGTTTTTTCATTATCTAAAATTTCCAAAATATATATAAATTAAAGAACCTTATACAACTTTCACCTAAATATGTACTTTATTATACAAGTTTTTATCAAAAAATTAACATTTTTTTTGTAAAAAAAATAAGGAGTTCAAGGATTTTACCGATACATATCGACGAGCCTTGCCCGTCTAAAAGACGGGCAAGGCTCGTCGGTTGGGTGTTGATTGACAGGCGAAAAAAAACCCTAGTGATAATGAAATCACTAGGGTTTTTAAAGTGTTGATTTAAAGTTTAATAATAAGAATCAAACTCTCAATCAGACTTTTAACTAAGACTAGAACTTAACATCAAGTCTAAGACCTTTGTTGACCTTGTTATTATCAGAATCATCAGAACCGCTAACTTTGCCCACATTCAATGTCAACATAGCGCCGCCTAAAGGACGAGTAAGAATTAATTCTGTACCTGTAAGTTTATCATTAGCACCTAATGTATTCCTAGTATAGATAGCTTTGATTGTGTTACCTGCTAACTTAGTACTCACTGCAACACCCGCGATTTCAGTAAACTGACCAACATCAGCAACAGCTGTTGCTGTAGCGCCACGAGCAGCTTTACCAACGAGCATAGAGCCTAAAGGTGCAAATTTACTATTTTTAAACCCTTGGGTTTGATCTCCAGCTACATTAGTATTTGTATCTTTTATGTAAGATACATCATTTTTAATTTGTGCTACATCCCACTTAATAGCGCCCATTTTTCCACCAACATGGATTAAAGTTGTATCGTTATCAGTACCAATATCTTCTTTATCTTTCCATTGCTCAGCAGCAATTAAGATGCCACCGAAAGTACCTTTAACAGAAATATTTGTAAAGTTACTAGGGTTATGCGTTAACTTAACTGTTGCGCCGTAAACCTTACCTGAAACATTTACATTAGTTGAATTAGCGCCACCATTAGAACCGTTAGCTGTAAATAAGCCGACAGTTGCAGGACCCACTTTAGTTGATAAAGAAAGTGCATTTTTCTTAGCTTCACCTTTAGAACGAGCGCCTAAACCAATAGTACCCCAATAGTCACCTGCTTTAATGCTGACAGGACCTGCTTTGGTTGTAACATATAAGCTATCCATGTGAAGACCTCTACCCTTATCATTATTCACAGGTTTTTGATCCACACGAGTTTCACTACCGTTACGAATAACAGCAACTACTTTGGTAGTGCCTGTAGAGCCAACTACCTTTAGACGAACACGCTGGTTGTCATCATTCTTTTTGACAGCAATTGCGTTGTTAGCATAAGAAAAATACGCATCACCCGTGATTGAAATATCAGCCATAGTAGCTGATGCCATCGTTGCCGCAACTGCAGCAATCATTAATTGTTTTTTCATTTTAGTTCCCTGTTTTATTAAACAAACCTCTACAACATTGCAAAGATGACGCCAATTATACAAGAGTTTGTTCGAGAGTCAACACTTTTTTGTAAAAAAGATACAAAAAATAGATAATTCGCCACAAAAATACAAAAATATTGCTATTTAATACCTTTAAAATCCTTTTATACCAAGGATTTGTTTAATTATTTGTAAAAATACTACACTATGAAAAAAATATGCTGTTTTCTTGCATATATGACCTCTAAAGCCCTTATCTTAACTATATATTGGTGTATTTGCAAACAAATAACAGCTAAAAATTAAAGTTTAATCAAGCAAGGCTTGCTCAGACTACTTCTTATGTAGTAAATCGGTAATATCACACTGTGGTTTAAATTCAGGTACGGCTTTAACGAGTAACTCCCTCAATGTCGCTGAATTGTCGTCATTAATTG
>NZ_FXLV01000031.1 GCF_900180345.1 Bathymodiolus heckerae thiotrophic gill symbiont | reverse complement strand
TAAAACTGGCATGAATATTTTTAAAGAAATGCAGCGATTAAAAAGCCTAAGGGATTATTATATCCAGTGAGTAAAAAAGGCTAAAAAGAGAGAAATAAGGCTAAAAAAATCAAACAAACAAGGTGTTTTTTAGATTTTTATGGAAAAATACGGAAATTTTGAGCTATTTTTTTTTGAAAAATTGCAAGGGTTGAAAATAGGATGGGGAATTATGAATTATGCAAAGGTCTCATAGAGATGATAAAAAATGAAAAAAATAAGTTAGATAAATATGAGTATTGATTTTTTAAAACCAATCTTGTCTGAAAAGCGCAGAACGCTTATCCAGCAATCTGCTAAAAACACTTTTAAAAAAGACAAAAGAATTAATATTCGACTTACCAGTAATGATTTAACTAATATTCAAATTAAGGCAGTAAAGGAAGGGTTGCCTTGCCAAACTTTAATTTCTAGTATTATTCATAAATATGCTAATGGGGAATTAGGGTTTTATAACAAAGGAATTAGGGGGTAAAATGGCAAAAAAAGTAAAAGGCAAGGTTAGTCAATTTGGTGCTAAGGGTTATGGATTTATTGCAGGTGATGACGGCGAGCAGTATTTTGTGCATCAAAAAAATGTTTTTAATCAGTCTCGCTTAAGAGTAGGTATGCGTGTTGTGTTTAATACCGAGTCTTCGGAAAAAGGCTGGGTGGCAACGAGTGTTAAGTTAGAAGAGGGCGCTAAAGCATCTGCTTTTGAACCTAAGTCTAAGTCGTTATCAAATGGTACTGTGAAAGGTATGTTTGTTGTTTTATTTGTTACTCAAATTATTATTATTTATAAGGTGTTTGGCTAATGAAAAAACTTGTATTGTTGTTATTGTCTGTGTTTTTAACGGGATGTTTTTTTTCCTCCCCTGCGGTAAAAGTGGATAATATTTGCACCTTAATGGACGAAAAAGTTCGCTGGTATCAGGCAGTGAAAGCGTCGGAGAAAAAATACAACGCACCTATGCATGTACAGTTGGCAATTATTTATCAAGAATCACATTTTGCATCGGACGCAAAACCCCCAAGAAGCACCTTGTTTGGTGTTATTCCTTGGACAAGAGCGAGCAATGCTTATGGCTTTGCACAGGCTAAAACAGAAACTTGGGACTGGTATCAAAAGAAAACAGGCAATCGTGGAGCGCAACGCGATAAGTTTGAAGATGCGGCTGATTTTGTTGGCTGGTATATGAACCAATCCCAACGGCGTTCAGGCATTAGTAAGACTGATGCTTATAACCAATATTTGGCTTATCATGAGGGGCATGGGGGATTTAATAGGAAAAATTACAATAAAAAACCTTGGCTGAAAAAAGTCGCCAAGAAAGTTGCCAATAATGCTAAACGCTACCAACAGCAGTTAAAACAATGCGTTTCGCAACTTAATCAAAACAATGTGTGGAGTTTCTTTTAATGTGGGTAAAAGCACTGGATTCTGCGCCAAAAGAAGGTACTATGGTCGCGGCAACGGTTGAAGGCAAAAAGATATTTGTAACACTAAATAATGGCTCGCTGTATGCAGCAGAAAACCGTTGCCCGCATGAGGATATTGAGCTGACTTTAGGCTGTCTTAAGGGCAATCGAGTAAAGTGTTCGCTGCATGGCTATAGTTTTGATTTGTCCACAGGCTATAGCTCGGAAGAGGATATAGACAATTTGTGCACCTACAGCGTTAAACAACAAAACAACAAAATATATATAAATTTATGAACTCACAAGAACTAATAAAATCCATTATCCAGCGTATTGCAACAGGTCCAGATTTGAGCAAAGACATTGCTTTTGAAGAAGCCAGAGACGGTATGCAGGCTATTTTGCGTGGCGAGATTAATGCTGTGCAATCGGCAATTTTTCTCATTGCTCTGCGGATGAAACGCGAGAGCATGGAGGAAAACGAAGGTATCTTGGCTGCTATTCTTGCGCAAAGTGACAAGCAACAGGTTAATGTTGATGATTTGGTGGATTTGGGTGACCCTTATAGTGGCTATAATCGCTCAATTCCCATTTCATCTTTTTTACCACCTTTGTTGGCAGAATTGGGCTTGCCAACGGTTATTCATGGACTAGATAGCGTCTCGCCAAAGTTTGGACTTACGCATAGGCATATTAGCCAAGCACTAGGTTTGGAGGTTGATCATTCAACGCAACAAGCAAAAACCAGACTAGAAAATCCATCGATTGGCTGGAGTTATATTGACCAAGCCAGTTATTGTAGCGGTTTGCATGATTTAGTGTCATTACGCGACTTGCTCATCAAACGCACTGTGATTAACACCGTGGAAACACTGGTTGGACCCTTGCGAGGCAAGACCACGCACTCGATTTTGGGCTATGTACATAAACCCTATCCGCCAATTTATGCGCATTTGCTCAATGCCAGCGGCATGGATAGTGCATTATTGGTGCGGGGTGTTGAGGGCGGGGTGATTCCGTCTTTGCGACAAAAAGGGTTGATGGTATCGTATCGAGGTACTGAAGAGCAAGATAGAGTGGATATTGATCCTAAATCATTGGGTATTGAGCAAGAATTACGGGCGATTGCATTTCCCGAAGGACTGTGTGTTGAAAATGACATCGAAAAACTGGCAGAATATACAGTTAATCTAGGCAGGGCAGCACTTGGAGGTGAAAAAGGTGTGTTTTATGATGGCTTGGTTTTGGCAGCGAGTTTGATTTTATGGCATACTAAAAAAGCCAATTCATTGGTTGAAGCCGCTCAGATGGTAAGAACAACTTTGGATACTGGAAAGGCGTTGAATCGTTTAATTTAACAGAGGAATAAAATTATGAATAATATTATTAAAATAACAGCAAGTTGGATGATTGCCCTTTGGTCATCTTATGTTTTCTTAGGTTCGTTGCCTTATAAATTCAATGGTGCGGCAGAGCCTTTGCATATTTTTGGCACCTTGGGTGCGTGGATGAGCGGGTTTTTGGGCGGCACTGTTGGCGAATTATTTACGCAATATGGGGCTTATATTGTGGGTGGTTTTGAGTTGTTAACTTCTCTAGTTTTGCTTGCACCTATTGTTTTGTGGTCGAAAAGACAGAAATTACACTGTATCGGCGGGCTGATGTCGGCTGCGGTGATGAGTGGTGCGATATTCTTTCATTTATTCACTCCGCTTGGGTGGGTGGTGAAATGGAGTGAAAATGGACAAATTCACACCGATGCAGGTTTGGCAAATGCCGCCTTGTCTATTTTGGTTTTAGGCGTTGTAATGGTTGTGTTAAATAAGAAATCTTAACCAAATGAATGATCTTGGACTATTCTCCTAACGCCAGTCATCCTAATTTTGCCAATCGTATGTGCTCGGGTGCTAATCAACCTTCCATTGTGGGTGGGATTATTGTCACATTAAGCAACACAACAATGAAAATACTTTTAATCAGAAGTTGTGTGATACTTTATTTAAGTAAGAAGAGACATTGTTGTCTTTGGCGTATATTGGTGAAAAATTGATATTTAGACTGTTATGGGTGGTGAATATCGATACAGCAATAGCATTAAAGGAAGAATGAACAACATTCATCAAGAG
Source organism: Bathymodiolus heckerae thiotrophic gill symbiont (assembly GCF_900180345.1). Lineage (GTDB taxonomy): Bacteria > Pseudomonadota > Gammaproteobacteria > PS1 > Pseudothioglobaceae > Thiodubiliella. Next base: position 14,667 of record NZ_FXLV01000031.1, on the reverse strand, counting down.
ACCTTTGCATAAATATGAATAATCATTAAAAATCCACTTTTACCAACTTGGTAATTTTTTTAAACCCAACCTTAGCCTTGCTAGGGCAGAGTTTAAAAAAAATACCAATTTGACAAAAATTGAATTCTGCTAATCCTCCATATTTATGCAAAGGTCTCATCAAATTAGTGCTATTGAACCAAGTTTAAGTTTGCATTTTTATTCAGATAATCCAGCAAAAGGAGAAGTTTTTTGACCTTTAGATTGATTTTTTATTATATTTATTGGTCAATTCGCCTTGGTATTCCGCCGTGGTGGTATTTTCAAATCAACGCCGAGTGGTATAACGCCGAAAAAGGCTTTTATTCCAAAATTGATATAGATGCCTATATTCCCTTGAAATGGCGTTTGCAACAATCCTATCTTGATAAAAACAAGCCGCCCAGCGATTTTCCTGTTTTTCTTAAACCTGAATGGGGGCAAAATTCCAACGGCATTATTCGGATTGACAAATTGCAAGATTTTGTCAATTTTAGAACCAAAAGCAAAATCCCCTACATTGTGCAATATGCGGCACATGAATGCAAAGAATATGAAATTTTTTATATCCGTGATGCTGAGAATCTCAATCAATTGAGCACACTCAATATCACTCAGTCGATTAACTACTCAGATGAGCGCTACCCGATTAACGGCATTCACAATAAGTCGATGATTTATCGTGATATTACTGCCAGTTTCTCCCCACAAGAAATGCAGATTTTGCAGCGACATTTACAACAATTGCCCAATTTTCGTATCGCTAGAGTGGGGGTTAGGGCGAACTCTAAGGCGGATTTATTGGTAGGTTTGTTGCACATTATTGAGATTAATTTATTTGCACCCTTTCCTATTCAGTTGCTGGATAACACCGTCTCTAAGGCAAGCAAACGACAATTTATTAAGGATAATATGAGACATCTAGCCAAGGTTAGCAACACCATTCCTAAAAAATATTTCAATCACTTTGTGTTCTTAAAAAAAATCATCAAACACTACCAATCAAAGGCGGAATAATGCAATTACTGCATAAATTCTTATCTCGATTTTTTCTATCAGGCTGTAGTGATTACAATCCGTTAAGTGTGCGTCGTGCCTGCCGATCCAAAGCTCAAGCACGCCAATCTTTTGAAAAAAATAACCTGCCTTACGCCAAAGGCACAGCATTTATCAGCCCCGTTAGCGCTTTTAAATTTGCCAAAAAAAACGGCTTCCCTTTGGCAATCAAGCCAAATGTTGGTGGATTTTCCAGAGGGGCATATTTCCCCATTCAAAGCAAAACCCAACTATTAAAAGCCAGTTTTGGTGTTAAAAAATGGTGGCCAGTGAGCATAGTTGAAGAATATTTATTGGGTAAAAATTATCGTGTGGTGATGACAAAATTTGGCGTAATGTCAGTGCTTAGGCGTTATCCACCATTTGTTATCGGCGATGGAAAAAACAGCATTAGCACATTGATTGATATGGAAAATGCGATTCGTGTCAAAATGGATTTATTGCCTGTTACTCGCTTGATTCCTAAAAATTCAGCCATAAAAAAATACCTAAAATCACAGAATATGAATCTTGCCAATGTGCTAAATTCAGGGCAGAAAGTGTATTTACACCCTAAAATATCTCTTAAATTAGGCTCTAGCATTGAAGTACTGGATAACAATAAGATCAGCGAAAAAAACCTCAAAGATTTAAAAAAAATATTGGATTTTTTTAACGCCAATATTTTGGGCATTGATGTGATTTGCAAGCAAGGGGTTGAGGTGGATTTTGATGCACAAGCGTGTATTTTTTTAGAACTTAATGCTCGTCCTTTTCTAAAAATGCACGACAAACCTAGATACGGTAAGGCTGAAAACCTATCCGAATTTTACGACAAACTAGAGGAAATAGAAGTGAGCGACAATGAAAAATATTAGTAAAAAATATCTTTTTTACGGCTTTATTCTATTTAATATTGCCGTTTTAACCTATTTTTATCTGAATGATTATGACATTGACCCGATGATGATTAAAAAATTCTTAACGGGTGAAAATTTTTTAATTTCTTATTTGGTTTATATTGCTATATTGATTGTTAGAGGACTGACACTCCTGCCTGGCACTGCATTTTTACTGGCAGGTATTTATCTTTTTTCCTTTATTCAAGTATTTTTTGCCATTCAAATTGCGATCATTAGTTATTGTTTGATTATCTACAACTTTGCTCACAAACTCAATTTCAAAGTACCTGAAAAAATATTAAGCTATGAGCAAAAGATAAAAACCAAGGAAATTCCCATTATTTTTTCCCTTTGTTTTATTCCGGGTGTTTCAATCAATGTACTAATTTATTTTTTATCCATTATTGACATCAAACTCAAAAACATCCTCATCGGTGTTATCGCTGGCACCTCCATCACCTCAGTAATTTATATTTCCATTGTTACGGGCGTATATGAGGCAGCAAATGCGACTTTAGTTTAAAGTTTTAAACTGATTTTTCCCGAGCTAAAGATGATTGACTTTAGTGCTAAAACTAGCAATATCTTTACTCCAACGCCGTTGCACTTCTTGGTTGTAATTTAGATAAAATTTGTTGTTAACAATTGTCCAAAGAGTTGGGTCGCTATATACGCCTTCACCGTCAATCAATAATTAACAGTGATTTTTTTATTATTTTTTTTCATAACGCTTTCTTTTTGAAATTAAATGTTGTGAATGATATTGCCATAACCGATAATATGTTTGCGTGTTTTGGCGTATCATTCATATTTTTATGCAAAAAAAAGGAGGGGTAAATGGATGCAAAGATGATGAAGGTGGTGCAAATCGTTACCCCTGTTTTAGAGGTACTTTCCACTTTATTTGTTTTTATGATTGGCTTGATTGTGCTAGTGGTGGTGGTTACTTTTATTTTTGATATTACCCAAAGAAAAAACGCTATTTTACGAAACTATCCCGTTATTGGGCATTTTCGTAGTATTTTTTCTAATTTAGGTGAGTTTTTTAGGCAGTATTTCTTTGCTATGGATAGAGAAGAAATGCCTTTTAACCGTGCTGAAAGAGACTGGGTGCATAGGGCGGCAAATAATGTTGATACCACTGTGGCGTTTGGCTCTACTAAAAATCTTAATCTAACAGGTACAGTTTTATTTGCCAATTGTCCTTTTCCTACGCTGGATGAAGAAAGTATGGCAACCAAGGCTATTATTATTGGCAAGGGCTTTTGTAAAAAACCTTATAAGGCAAAATCAATCTTTAATATCTCAGGAATGAGTTTTGGTGCTATTTCAAAACCTGCGGTATTGGCATTATCAAACGGCGCAAAAATGGCAAATTGCTGGTATAACACAGGCGAAGGTGGCTTGTCGCCTTATCATTTGGAAGGCGGTGCGGATATCGTGTTTCAGATTGGTACTGCTAAATATGGCGTGCGTGATAAAAAAGGTAAATTGAGTGATAAAAAATTGCGTGAAATTGCCACACATAACCAAGTCAAAATGTTTGAAATTAAAATGAGTCAAGGTGCTAAACCAGGCAAGGGCGGCATTCTTCCAAGCGCTAAAGTTACACAGCAGATTGCACAAATTAGAGGCATTGGTGTGGGTCAGGATTCTATCTCGCCTAATCGCCATGTTGAGGTTAACAGCACAACTGATTTATTGGATATGATTAATCGTGTGCGTGAAGTTACGGGTAAGCCTGTTGGTTTTAAAACTGTGATTGGGGCAACAGCGTGGCTGGATGATTTTTTTCAAGAAATTAACAAACGAGGTGAAGCGCAAGCGCCTGATTTTATCACGCTTGATAGTGGCGATGGTGGCACAGGTGCTGCGCCAATGTCACTACTGGATAATGTCGGGCTGCCGATTAAAGAAACTTTGCCACTTTTGGTGGATAAGCTCAATCAATATAACTTAAAACAGCGTATTAAAGTCATTACCTCTGGCAAATTAATCACTCCAACTGGGGTTGCTTGGGCATTGTGTACAGGGGCAGATTTTGTTACCAGTGCAAGGGGTTTTATGTTCTCAATTGGCTGTATTCAGGCTTTAAAATGCAATAAAAACACCTGTCCAACTGGTATTACCACACATAATAAAAGATTGCAAAAAGGCTTAAACTCAAAAAATAAAACTATTAAAGTTGCGAATTATGTTAATAATATAAACCACGCTGTTGAGATTATTGCGCATTCTTGCGGGGTGAAAGAACCACGAGAGCTTAATCGCACTCATATTCGCATTGTGCAAAATAATGGAAAATCGGTATTAATGAGCGAATTGTATCCACAAACTTAGGAAGTGTAAAAATGAAAGCATCAGACTTATTTGTAAAAGCATTGGAAAACGAAGGAGTGGAGTATATTTTCGGTATTCCTGGCGAGGAAAATCTTGATTTATTGGATTCTTTGAGAAAGTCATCGATTAAATTTATTCTTACCCGTCATGAGCAAGCAGCCGCCTTTATGGCAGCAACTTATGGGCGTTTGACGGGCAGGGCAGGCGTGTGTTTGGCCACGCTTGGGCCGGGTGCTACCAATCTGGTAACGGCAATTGCTTACGCACAATTGGGCGGTATGCCGTTGGTGGTCATTACTGGACAAAAACCCATTAAAGAAGGGCTACAGGGCAAATTCCAAATCCTTGATATTATTGCAATGATGCGTCCATTGGTAAAAGATACGGATCAAATTGTGTATGGCAGACAAATTCCTGCATTGGTGCGTGGTGCGTTTAGGATTGCCGAAGAAGAGCGGCCGGGTGCAGTGCACTTAGAATTACCCGAAGATATTGCTAAAGAAGAGGTGCAAAATGATGCCGTCTTTCCTAGACAAACCATTCACCGAGTGTTTGCCAGTGATAGGTCGATTGAGAAGGCAGTTAATGCCATCAAAGCATCAAAAAGACCTTTGCTGTTAGTGGGTGCAGGTGCAAATCGTAAGCGCATTCGTCAGCCTTTGTCTGATTTTGTTAATAAGACGGGTATTATGTTTTTTAACACACAAATGGGTAAAGGTGTTCTGAGTGGTATTGACGATAAGTTTATTGGCACGGCAGCCTTTTCCTCCAAAGACTATGTGCATGAGGCGATTAAAAAAGCCGATTTGATTATTAATGTTGGGCATGACATTATTGAGAAGCCGCCATTTATCATGAAAGGCGACCAGCAACAGGTGATTCATATTAATTTTTATTCGGCACAGATTAAAGATATTTATTATCCACAAGTAGAAGTGGTCGGCAATATCAGTAATTCAATAGACAGGCTGACACAAGCACTCAGTATATGTTTTGCCTGTGATACCAGCTGGGTAAATGAAATTCGTGAGGATACTAAAAACGCCATTCATGCGCTTGACGATGATAACTCATTTCCAATGTTGCCACAAAGAGTGGTGAGTGATGTGCGTTCAGTGATGAAAGATGATGGCATCGTGTCGCTTGATAATGGTATGTTTAAACTGTGGTTTGCCAGACATTATCACACCAACCAACCAAACACCTTGCTGCTTGATAATGCATTAGCAACAATGGGTGCAGGTTTGCCTGTGGCAATTGCTTGTGCGCTGATGTATCCACAACGACAAGTGTTGGCAGTGTGCGGTGATGGGGGTTTTATGATGAACTCTCAGGAATTAGAAACCGCTATTCGACTGCATTTAAATTTGGTGGTGATTATTTTTAATGACAATGGCTACGGTATGATTAAGTGGAAACAAACGGCGCAAGACTTACCAAATTTTGCACTGGATTTTAACAATCCAGACTTTATAAAATACGCCGAAAGTTATGGTGCAACGGGGTATCGAGTAGCAGCGAGCGATGAGCTTACGCCGATAATGAATCAGGCTTTTGCGAGCGGTGGCGTGCATTTGATAGATGTGCCGATTGACTATTCACAAAACACTAAAACATTGCTAGACGACTTAAAACAATTCGATTAAGAAAGAATATTTTCAATGTCAAGTTCTTTAACAAATACGGTGCACTGAAAAATTTAAAATGTAGTGTTTTGATGGTTATTCATCATTATGCAAGGGATCAGGATTAAAAGGGCAGAATATATGACACAAAAAACATTAACCGTTAAACAAGCCTACACTGGCGAAGTTCTTGCTGAGTTGGCAATGCACGATAGTGCGCAAGTAGAGCAAATGCTATCCACTGCACAAGAGCGACATAGGGCAGGGTGTTTGCCCGAGGCTCAGCGCATTACAGTGTTACAAAAATTAGCCGATTTGGTGGAGGCCGAGCATGAGGATTTTACCCGCCTGATTGCTAACGAAGGTGGCAAACCTGTTCGTGATGCAAGAGTGGAAGTAACCCGTGCTATTAGCGGTATTCACATTGCCATTAGGGAGCTGGACAACATTAAAGGAGAAAAAATCCCGATGGATTACACCCCAGCAGGGGCAGGGCATGAGGCGTATACGATATTTGAGCCAATTGGTGTGGTGGTCGCAGTAAGTGCGTTTAATCATCCGCTAAATTTGGCAATACATCAAGTGATTCCTGCGATTGCTACGGGCTGTCCGGTGATTATCAAGCCTGCCAGCTTGACACCACTATGCACGCTACGATTGGCAGAGTTGGCTCAACAGGCGGGCTTGCCAGCAGGTTGGATGCAAGTGGCGTTGTTGAATAATAAAAATGCAGAAAAACTCGTTACCGATGTCAGAGTGGCATTTTTTAGTTTTATTGGCTCTGCTAAGGTTGGCTGGTATTTAAAGTCTAAATTAGCCCCAGGCACGCGTTGTGCCTTAGAACATGGGGGTGTTGCGCCGTTGATTTTTGATGCGTATGCAGACGAAAAAGGCTTTGTGAATGGTGTGGTCAAAGCCAGTATGTATCACTCTGGGCAGGTTTGTGTTTCAGTGCAACGGGTTTATGTGCCAGCAAGCCATGCACAGGATTTGGCACAGAAAATTGCCACTGTCGCCGCAGGGCAAGTGGTTGGTGATAGCATTAACGAAGAGACCGATTTAGGTCCTCTCATCTCATCGAAAGAAACCGACAGAATTGAGGCGTGGGTGAATGAAGCCGTTGCCTCAGGTGCACGATTAATAACGGGGGGTAAGCGTATCAATGCGGTGAGTTATGAGCCAACTGTGCTATTAAATCCCCCTAAAAACGCCAAAGTTTCTACTCAAGAAGTGTTTGCGCCTGTAGTTTGTGTATATGGCTATAAAACGCTAGATGAGGCCATCGAACAAGCAAACAGCCTAGAGGTTTCGTTCCAAGCCTCAGTATTTAGTAACAAGATAGAAACCGCAATGGAAGTAGCAAAAAAACTACAAGCCTCCGCTGTTATGATTAACGATTACACCACTTTTAGAGTTGATTGGATGCCATTTGCTGGCAGAAAACACTCGGGCTACGGCATTGGCGGTATCGGCTATACTATGCGTGATATGCTTGAACATAAAATGATAGTGGTTAAAGAATGAGTTTTACAACCTGTAAGCGCCTTAATTAAATTGATATTTATACAACGAGGCATATTCGCCATCAGCATCGATCAAGTCTTGGTGTGAGCCTTGCTCAATAATCTGCCCTTGGCGAAGCACCACAATCTTATCGGCCTTTTGTACAGTGCTAAGGCGGTGTGCAATGATAATGGTGGTACGGCCTTTTTGCATTTCATTAATCGCATCTTGCACTTGTTTTTCAGTGGCAGAGTCGAGTGCTGAGGTAGCCTCATCAAGGATTAAAATTGGGCTGTCTTTGGCAATGGCTCTGGCAATGGCTAACCGCTGACGCTGACCGCCAGAGAGTTTAACACCATCTTCACCAATCTCGGCATTAAACTGCCCGCTTAGTGATTGCACAAAATTATAAGCATTGGCTACTTTGGCGGCATTTTCAATCTTTTCATCACTCATACCATCAAGTTGACCGAGTGCAATATTGCCCTTCACACTGTCGTTAAATAATCGTATATTTTGGTCAACAAAGGCGATTTGTGACCGCAATGAACTGAGTTCAAACTGATTAATATCAATGCCATCAATGGTAATAGAGCCTGAACTTGGTGAATAAAATTTTGCCAATAATTGAATAATGGTGGTTTTTCCGCTACCCGTAGAACCAACGATAGCGATGTTATCGCCTGCTTTTATGTCTAGATTGATGTTATTTAAAACGGTGTTTTTATCATTATAACCAAAATAAACATCCTTGAATTGAATCGCACCTTTGGTGTTTTTAAGGTGCTTTTTGCCTTCGTTTTTTTCTGTTTTTTCATCCATTAATCCAAACACGCTCTCACCAGCTGCCATTGCTATTTGCAGGGGTTTGTTAATATTAATGAGGTTTTTAGAAGGTTTAACCAACATTCCCATCGCAGTGAAATAAGACAAAAATTCACCCGCACTCATTTGTAAATAAGTGGCAGAAAAATACACCACTGTGCCCAAAGATAGTCCAATTAAAACATTAATAAATGTCATATTAAGGGCACTGGTCATATCCACTTTAAAGCGTTGCTGGCGAATATTGTTAATCAGATTAGAGAATTTGGTACTTTCTTGCTGTTGCGCATTGTAGATTTTTACCAAGGTACTGCCTGAAATATTTTCATCAAGCAAGTGCGTCATATTGCCCATAGATTGTTGCACTTTCTTGCTAGAATTGCGCATACGCATAGAAGACAGCTTGACTGCCAAAAATACCAAAGGTAAAAATACAATTAATGACAGGCCTAACTCCCAACTTTTGTAAAATAAATACCCAATCAAAATAACCACAAATACAAAAGATTTGACAAAATTTAGCCAAATAGTAGAGGTAGCGCTAGCAATTTGCTCCACATCATAAGTTAATTTAGACAGTGTTTTGCCTGTTGGATGCTGGTCAAAATAAGATTTAGGGAGTTTTAACAACTTGGCAAACATACTACTGCGCAAATCCATAATTACCTTGTTAGAAACCCAAGAACTGGTAGCCGTAGAAGTGAGTGCAAACACAGAACTTAACGCAATAATAGCCAATAAAGTACCTGCATAAAGTAGGGCAGTTTGCTTGTTGCGTCCACCGACAAATAAATCATCAACAATACGCCCTGTAATTTCAGGGATTAAGCTTTCTAGTGCCGTTGCTAGCACCATCATCAGTGAGGTAAAGACAAGCTTGCCAATGTGTGGCTTTAGATAAAAAAATAGCCTTGAAATAAAATTTTTATAACTCATTTGGCGAATTTTACATTTAGTTTTACGCAATATTTAATATTTTATGTAAGTATTTTTAGGTATCATACGCCTTTCAAATTTGTGTGTTTTTAATGACGACAAAATATATCTTTATCACGGGTGGTGTGGTTTCTTCTTTAGGTAAGGGCATCGCTTCTGCCTCTCTGGCAACGCTTCTAGAATCTCGTGGACTTAATGTCACCATGTTGAAACTTGATCCCTATATCAATGTCGATCCAGGCACTATGAGCCCATTCCAGCATGGTGAGGTTTTTGTGACTAATGATGGTGCGGAGACGGATCTAGATTTAGGGCACTATGAGCGTTTTGTGCGTTTGCAACTGGGTAAAAAGAATAATTTTACCGCAGGGCGTGTGTATCAACGGGTAATTGAGCGAGAGCGACAGGGTGATTATTTGGGTGCAACCGTGCAGATTATTCCACATATTACCAATGAAATTAAAGAACTAACGCAGGCAGGTGCACAGGGCGCAGATGTTGCTTTGGTTGAGATTGGTGGCACAGCGGGGGATATTGAGTCATTGCCATTTTTGGAGGCAATTCGACAAATGGGGCTTGAGCTGGGTCGTGAAAATACTTTGTTTATACACTTAACTCTGTTGCCTTATATTAAAGTTGCAGGCGAACTCAAAACCAAGCCAACCCAGCATTCTGTGAAAGAATTACGAGGTATTGGCATTCAGCCTGATATTTTAATTTGCCGTTCTGAGCATGAATTACCTGATGCAGAGCGAGCTAAAATTGCCTTGTTTACCAATGTAGCAGAGGACTCGGTGTTTACATCGCTGGATGTAGATACTATTTATAAAGTACCAAGAGCGTTGCATGATCAAGGCTTGGATGAGGTTGTGGTAAAGAAATTATCACTTGATTGTCCACCGACTGACCTCAGTGAATGGGATGCAGTGGTGAGTAAACTTAATACCCCGATTACCCGTGTAGATATCGCCATGGTGGGTAAATATATGGATTTGACCGAGGCGTATAAATCCTTATCAGAGGCCTTGTTACATGCAGGCATTAATACCCAAACTAAGGTAAATATTCATTATTTTGATTCTGAAGAAATTGAGAAAACAGGCACAGACTGTCTTAGTGAAATGAGTGCGATTTTGGTGCCAGGCGGCTTTGGCAATCGTGGTGTTGAGGGCAAAATTGCCACAGTTAAATATGCACGAGAAAACAAAGTGCCTTATTTGGGTATTTGTCTCGGTATGCAAGTTGCAGTGATTGAATATGCACGCAATGTGGCAAATATGGGCGGCGCCAATAGCACAGAGTTTGATGCCTCTACACCGCATCCAGTGGTGGGGTTGATTACGCAGTGGCAAGACGAAAAAGGCAACAAGCAAATGCGTGATAAAGATTCAGACCTAGGCGGCACGATGCGTTTGGGCGGGCAAGAATGCGCTTTGACTATTAACTCTAAAGCCAGAGAGATTTATGGCAAAGAAGTGATTACCGAGCGCCATCGTCATCGTTATGAAGTTAATAACACCTTGATTGACAGGATAGAAGAAGCGGGCATGAAGATTTCTGGTCGTTCAATCGACGGTTCTTTGGTGGAAATGGTAGAGATTACGGATCATCCATGGTTTGTGGCTTGCCAATTCCACCCAGAGTTTACCTCTTCGCCACGCGATGGGCATCCATTGTTTGAGGGGTTTATCAAGGCTGCATCTGAGGCGCATAATCTCATTTTATCGTCATAATGTCACCTCAGCAGGCGCTTAAATACTTAACGCTTGACAACTTGCCACTTATTGAGTGTTGTCGTCATAGCGGCAATATTGATGAAGATTCTATTGATATTAGCCTTTTTTCAAGTGCCGAATCTGAGCAAGTTATCCAGCTAAAAATTGGGGTGTTTTTTCGTGAAATTATTCCCGGCTGTACGTGCAGTGACGATCCATTACAGGCAATCAGTTATGAAAATGGTTATTGCGAACTGCAAGTCAAGGTTGATAAAAACACCAGCAAAGTAAGTTTTATTTCTTCTTAATAAACTTCATCAGCCGACGCCTTTTGGCGATTTGTCTAGCATTTAGCACATTTTTTTTGTCTTTAAAAGGATTGTCGCCACTTTTGTATTCAATCCTCAGTGGCGTATTAGTGAGCTTTAATGCATTGATAAAGAAGTTTTTTAAATAGCGCTCATAGGCGTTTGGCACACTGTGCAAATGATTACCATGGAAAGTTAGCGTTGGCGGAAAAACATCGGTTTGATTGACATATTTAATTTTTAATCTTCTGCCTTTGACTGGTGGTGGTTGGTGTCCGTGATTGGCTTTTTCTAAAATTTTATTCAAATTAGGGGTGCTAAATTCAGCGCCAGCATGAGTGTAAGCGGTAATAATGGGTGCGAATAGTTTGCCCACGCCTGAGCCGTGCAGGGCAGAGATGTAATGCACGCTGGCGTAATTAACAAACGATAATTTAACATCCAGTTTGCGCTTTACTTCTTGCTTTTGATATTCATCTAAGCCATCCCATTTGTTAATCACAATCATCAGTGCCCGACCTCGGTCGGCAATCATACCTAACAAAGTAGCATCTTGTTCGGTAACGCCTTCGCTGGCGTCCAGCATTAACACCACCACATGCGAGCGCTCCATCGCCTCACGCGCTTTGATAATAGAAAATATCTCAATCTTTTCGTGGGTGGAGCGTTTGCGACGAATACCCGCAGTGTCAATCAGTGTGTATTTTTGCCCTTCACGCTCAAAAGGAATGTAAATACTGTCACGCGTGGTGCCAGGTAGGTCAATCGCCAACACTCGTTCTTCGCCTAAGATACGATTGATTAAAGTGGATTTACCGACATTTGGCCTGCCTAGCACGGCCACGGCAATGCCTTCGATATCCTCTTCTTCTTCATTTTCGACTTCTTTTGGCAGCAGTGGCAAGGTATAATCAATCAGATCGCCAATCCCTTGCCCGTGTTCTGCGGATATTAAAATCGGCTCACCCATACCTAATTCGTAAAATTCTGCCGCCAAAGACGGGTCTAAACCTTCTGCTTTGTTACAAACCAAAACAATGTCTTTTTTAAGTTTTCGCAATTGTGAGGCGATTTCTCGGTCTAAGCCAATGATGCCATCTCGGCTACTGACAATAAAATAAATAACATTAGATTCTTCTAGGGCATTTAGTACCTGTGTTTGAATGCCACTGTCAATAATATTGTCTTGATTGGTTAAGCCGCCGGTGTCAATAATAGTGGCAAAAGTCTCACTGTCCTCATCGAATAAAATCTCTGCATATTGGCGGTCACGGGTTAAGCCCTCAAAGTCAGAAACTAAGGCTTGACGCGACTTACTTAGACGATTGAATAATGTAGACTTGCCAACATTCGGTCGTCCAACGAGGGAAATAACAGGCATAGAAAAAACTTAATTAATATCATTGAATTTAACTTGAATCAAGCTTTTCAACCTTGAATCATCAGGCAACTGAGTAAGTGCTAACTGGTAGTGCTTCTTAGCAGCAGAAAAATCATTTTTTGCAAAGTAAGCATCGCCTTTAGTGTGTTCATACAAGGCATTGAATGCTTCGTTGCTATTATCACCCAACACTGTAAGTGCTTTATCAGTATTGCCCATCTCCAAATATACACTGGCAGCCCTGAGTTTTGCGTTTTGTGCGATAAACTCGTCTTCATTGCCAACAAGTGGCAGCAAATAATCCAACGCAACTTGATAATTACCCTTGCTCACCGCTTGTTTTGCCATTAGTAAATCTACTTGCTGCGTGTAAGCACTGTCAGTGTACTTTTCTTTTAGCGTGGTTAGAATCTTGTTATTGCTTGGATTGGCAGCTAATAATAGGTAATATTCCCGTGCTTGTGTGGCTTGTTGATATTGTTGATTTTTATAATAATCAAATCCCCAAATACCACCTAACCCCAGCGAAATACCAATAACAATTTGCAGTGTATTTTCTTTAATCCACTTTTTAACTTGCTCGGCTTGTTCTTCTTCGGTTTTACCTACTTCAATAAAATTTTTCATTTTTGTTCCTTTAAATAATTCACTATTTCGTTAAGATTCATTCGTTGCTGTTCGCCTTGACCTTTTAAGGGCTTAATTGCCACTTGGTTGTTGTTCAGCTCTTCTTCGCCTAAAATAATTGCAAAATCCGCCTTGGCTTTGTCTGCCTTTTTAAATTGCGATTTAAAACTACCCAGCGTGATGTCATTATAGAGGATTACCGCTGGCAATGCTTGCCGTAGTTGCGTAGAAATTTGCAATGATTTTAGTTGTGCCGCATCGCCTAATGCCATCATATAAATAGACAAAGGCTGCTTACCAACAGACAAATTTTGCGCTTGCAAAAGCAAAATTAGGCGCTCTAAACCTAGAGCAAAGCCAACCGCAGGGCAAGACTTGCCCCCCATTTGCTCCACCAAACCATCGTAACGACCCCCCGCACAAATCGTGCCTTGTGCACCCAAATCGGTAGTGGTCCATTCAAACACTGTGCGATTATAATAATCCAGCCCCCGCACTAAGCGAGTGTTGATGATATAAGGAATATTCAAACATTCTAAGTAGGCTTTGAACTGCTCGAAATGCTTGGCAGATGCCTCATCGAGATAATCCATTAATTTAGGTGCAGTTTCAATCAGGTTGCGTAAATCTTCATTTTTGCTGTCTAAAATTCTCAGCGGATTAGTGCTTAAACGCCTTGTAGAATCCTCATCTAACAGGGCTTTGTGTTGGGTGAAGTAATCAACCAGCACCGTACGATAATTCGCCCGTGCCTCAGCAGAACCTAGCGTGTTGATTTCCAGTGATACATTTTTTAACCCCAAACCTTGCCAAAGCGAATGCGTCATGGCAATAAGTTCTGCGTCTATCTTAGCATTATCAGCACCAAACACCTCAGCACCAATTTGATGAAACTGCCTATAACGCCCTTTTTGTGGGCGTTCGTGACGAAACATTGCACCCTGATAAAACACTTTTTGAATGCCCTCTCTAGGCAGGTTATGTTCAATCATTGCTCGCACCACACCTGCTGTATTCTCAGGTCTAAGGCTTAATAAATCGCCATTAGAATCCGCCCAAGTGTACATTTCTTTTTCCACAATATCCGTCGCCTGACCAATCGCACGATGAAAGGTATCGGTTTTTTCTACGATTGGCGTGCGGATATTTTTAAAACCATAGGAAATAAACAAATCAAAGATTGTTCTTTCTAACGATAGCCACAAAGCAGACTCTTTGGGAAGCAAGTCGTTCATACCACGAATGGCGTTGATTTTGTTAGACATTGACTAAAGATGAGTAATGAATTGCACCCATTTTACTATGATGGTCTTGCCTTTAGGAGGCCTTTGCATAAATAGGGATGATTAGCAAAATTCAATTTTTGCCAGATTGGTGATTTTCTTAAACCTTGTCCTAGCAGGGCTAAGGCTGGGTTTAAAAAATCGCCAAGCAGGTGAAAAGTGGATTTTT
>NZ_FXLV01000030.1 GCF_900180345.1 Bathymodiolus heckerae thiotrophic gill symbiont | reverse complement strand
AGTGGAAAATGTAGAGAGTTATATTTATTTTTACAATTACAAAAGGATTCATTCAGCTATTGGGTATTTAACCCCAGCAGAAAAGATGGCTGAATTGAAAAAAGTGGCTTGAAATGTGTCCAAGTTGATTAGATCATTACACTCTAACTTTCTTCTTTGATGCCCTGCCCATAATTTATTTGATATTGTGTATTTATCATCAACAATATTGTCTAGAATATCTCCGACTTTAACCTCTTTATTTATTGGACCTGGAAATTTGAAGTTAATATTGTTATCTAAAAATGCAATAATATAAATCCTTTCCCTGTTTTGAGGAACGCCAAAATGTTTAGCGTTTAAAACTTGTGCATAAACCTTATAACCTAACTCTTCTAATGTTTTTTGCACCACATTAAATGTTCTGCCTTTTTCGTGATTTTTAAATCCTTTTACATTTTCTAAAAACAAAACTTTTGGCTTGTGGTGCTTAACAATTCTAACAATATCAAAAAAAAGAGTTCCTCTTGTATCGTCAAACCCTTTTTTTAAACCTGCATTGGAAAAAGGTTGACAAGGAAATCCTGCTAGTAAAATGTCATGTTTAGGAATTTTATCCTCTTTAATCTGAGTAATATCACCACAAGAGACATCGTTAAAATTCTCAAAATATGTTTTTTGTGCATGCTTGTCAATTTCTGATGAAAAAACAAACCCTATTCGCCCTTTAAAAACTTTTTCAAATCCTGTTCTAATGCCACCAATGTCTGCAAATAAATCTATTGCTTGATATTGAGCTTTATTTAATTTTTGGTTAAATTCAAGCCCTAGTTGCATAATTGATACTCCAATATCAACGGCGCATGGTCTGAAAACCGTTTATCTTTATAAACATAGGCGCTTTTAGCCGTGCCTTTTAGATTGGCACTGAGGATTTGATAATCAATGCGCCAGCCGGTGTTATTAGCCCAAGATTGCCCACGGTTTGACCACCAAGTGTATTGGTGTGGCTCTTGGTTGATTTCACGGAAGGCATCAATAAAGCCGACTTCGTTAAATAATTTATCCATCCAAGCGCGTTCTTCTGGTAGGCAGCCTGAGCGGTTTTTGTTGCCGTTGAAATTTTTGATGTCAATTTCTTTATGCACGATATTCATATCGCCACAAATGATATATTGGCGACCGTCTTGCTGTATTTTTTTTAAATAAGGCGTAAATCGATTCTGTATAAACGCCATTTTGTAATTTTGGCGTTCTTGTTTGGCAGAGCCTGAGGGGAGGTAGATTGAAATAATACTAAGATTGCCAAAATCGGCTTGAATAAAACGCCCTTCAAAATCAATGTCTTCCCATGGGCTAAAAATGACTTGGTCGGGTTTGGTTTTGCAATACAAACCTGTGCCACTGTAGCCTTTTTTCTGAGCGGGATGATAAAAAGTGTGTGTGTCTTTGGGGTAAAACTTATCATCCAATTGGTCTTCTTGTGCTCTTAGTTCTTGTATGCATACCACTTCTGCATTTTGTTTTTTCAGCCAAGTGAAGAAGCCTTTTTTTTCAGCGGCGCGAATACCATTGACATTAACCGTTATAATTTTCATATTCTAGTGTTGTTTTAATAATTTAAGAGGTTTTACAGGCGAGTTTTTAATATTTTGAGCCTCAGATAAGAGGTATTTTATTGCATTGTAATTTTCCTCAAAAGTTGGCAAAATTTCATCTTTATGCGGGCTAAACCCATTGAATCCAGCACTTAGCCACTCACTTGGTCGCAATTCAATGAGGAAACTGAGAATATCTAACGCCCCGTAAGACCAATCAATTGCATCGCCATTCGTGTTATATAGTAATTCAGGTGTTTTAACGGGTTTGTATATTTCCCCGTGAACTGTCTTAATTGCCTCAGAAATTTTGGTAGCAATGGCACTTAATTGGGCGTTGTCTTTGCTGAGGTCATTGATATAGCCCCATGGATATAGCACTAATTGACTGTAACTGTGATAAGAGACGAAGATTTGTGGATGGATTTCTGTAACAAAACCCTCAATGGCTTTAGTTTCTGTCTCTGATGCTGGTGCCGCACCCCTGTAAGTGTTTGAACTGGTAGTAGGCGATGAACCAATATCATCATACCCCCACTTGAAAGAATGATTACGATTTAAATCTACGCCATAAGTGCCATCGCCATTGTCTCTGCGGTTTTTTCGCCAATATCTTGTACTGTCATCAATCCTTGAATACTCATGCCCATCTGGGTTGACCATAGGCACTATCCAAATTTCACTGTTGTCAATTAAAGCAGTTATCTCAGAATTTGCACCATAATCTTCCAATAATTGTTGTGCGATTAAATGGACAACATTTGGAACAATCCACTCTCTAGCGTGATAAGTGCCAACCAAAACAATCTTTGCTTTTTGTGCTGCATCAGAATTAACTTGACTGTTTATTTTAAAAGCAATAATATCCCTGTTTTCAATGCTTTTACCGATTATTTTGGTGCTAAAAATATGAGGATACTTTGTTACTAAAGAGAGCGCTTGTTTTTGCAAAAATGCATAATCAATAAAGTCTTCTTTTGCCTTTAACCTAACAACAACTACAACTGTTGTTGCTTTACTAAAACGGCTTTCACTTGTATTGTTAGCATTAACCCACGAAACCTTTACTGTGATTGTCTTGCCAATCTCATTTAAGGTTAAAGTATAAGTTTTTTCAATGGCATTGCTAATAGGCACATTTGCGGCATGCCATTGATATGAAAATACCAAATTATCTGCCATGGTTGTCGTATCAGCAGTTAAAGTATTTCCATTTGTGGCAATGCCAGTAATAATTGGCCTGTCAGTAGGGGGGGTATTATCAGAACACCCAAATAAAAAAGCGATAAAAAATAGGCAAACAATAATGCGCTTCATAGATTATCGCCGACAAATATTGTGAGACCCAGTGCTTCTAATCGTTTTATTTGGGCATCAAACGCTCTGCCGACTATTTTTTGCTTGGTTTTGTGAAAAATATCAACCCCAGCTTGTAAAATATGCACCAATTGCTGTTCATCTTGAAAATAAATATCAACTTTTCTTTGAATAAAATCACTCTCTTTTGTTGGCGATAACGATATATTGGGAATAACCGTATTTTTATTGATTTTAACAACCATAAAATCAGGTTCAATTACTAAGATTTCATCCACATAACTTTCTATATTGGGCAAGTTTATTGACTGAGTTAATAGAATTTTTTTGTAAATAAAGTCAGAAGCCAAACTGTTTTTTGACAAAGTAACGCCAACGATACACAATAGAAATATTGACCAAACCCATGTTTTATTATATTTTTTCATTTATTTGATTGCTAAATCTTCAATTCAGTATCTGATTAAAAATCTTTTTTCCTAGTTTGTCAATAATAATCGGGCGAATTCAACCCATAAGTGCAACACTTCCATTCAAAAAATAGTCTTTACCAGTTAACTGCGCAAAGACCTCAAATGGGGTTTCCCACCCCAAACATTTCCTTGGTCTATTATTCATTAAATCCGTTACTCTAAATGCTTCTTTTTCACTTACCTTGTCCAAAGCCATTTGCTTGGGGAAGAATTGTCTTAATAAACCATTATGGTTCTCGTTTAAGCCACGCTCCCAACTGTAGCAAGGATTAGCAAAATAAGTTTCACAATCAAGCGATTTGGCAATGCTTTCATGCCAACTAAACTCACGCCCATTGTCAAAAGTTAAGGCTTTAACCCAGTGCTTAAGTGGCGTGAGTAATTTAGCAATAGCATCAAGTGTTTGCGGTACTTCTTGTGCTGGTGGCAAAGGTATTTATAAAGCACACCGCCTACCACTTTGTTTTGCAAAACAAAGTGGTAGGCGGTTTCAGTGCTGATCTTAACTTTCTCATCCAACTCTAGGCGTCCCACGATTTGCTCAGGACTCTAATACTCTTTTAGTTTTAGTGCTTAATTTCAGCAGTAAGCTTATTCTGTTGATGTCGCTCACAAGCAAGATTGTTAGCTTGCTTGTGGCAATAACCTCTATTGCCAGTATTACGAGATAATTCTCGAGAAATAGTTGAGTTACTTCTACCCATTGAATTGGCAATAAAAGTTTGACTGTATCCTTGTTTTTTCAACAGGTAAATATGGTATCTTTGTTTGCAGGTCAATTGCGTATATTTTTTCCTATTTCACTTCTTTTCTTGTTAGGTTAAAGAGTGGTTAATATACTCTTTTGACCGACTAACGAGTGTTGCACTTATGATGTGAATTCAAG
Source organism: Bathymodiolus heckerae thiotrophic gill symbiont (assembly GCF_900180345.1). Classification (GTDB taxonomy): domain Bacteria; phylum Pseudomonadota; class Gammaproteobacteria; order PS1; family Pseudothioglobaceae; genus Thiodubiliella. The sequence continues at coordinate 14,169 of NZ_FXLV01000030.1, read as the reverse complement.
TCGTTATAATTCGCACAACTTTTAAAAAATAATTTTACAGGAGAATTTATGAAATCATATCAAAAAGATTTTGTGGACTTTATGCTAGAAATTGGTGCTTTAAAATTTGGAGAATTTACGCTGAAATCAGGCAGAATCAGCCCTTATTTTTTTAACGCAGGTGCTTTTAATACGGGCGAACATTTGTCAAAATTAGGCGGATTTTATGCACAAGCCATTCAAAAAAGCGAACTGGATTTTGATGTACTATTTGGCCCAGCCTACAAAGGCATCCCACTCGCCACTGCCACCGCTATGGCGCTGAACGACAGTTTTCATAAAAATGTGCCGTATAGTTTTAACCGCAAAGAAGCCAAAACCCATGGTGAAGGCGGTGATATTGTCGGCCACCCACTCACAGGCAATATTTTGATAATTGATGATGTTATTACCGCAGGTACTGCTATTTGCGAAGCGATGGATATTATTAAGGCGAATGGTGCCACGGCTAAGGGTGTGATTGTGGCAGTTGATCGTCAGGAAAAAGGCAAAGGCGAGCAGTCAGCTATTCAAGAAGTTGAGCAGAATTTTGGCATCACTGTTTTGAGCATTATCAATCTCGGTCATTTAATCGATTATTTAAAACAAGGCGACGACCAAGCGCTCATTGAGCGTATTGAAGCGTATCGCACTCAATATGGCGTTTAACGCTAGATAAAGCGAATTACTAAATACTCGATTGAGCATAGTGTCGTTCTATGTGATTAGGGTACTTAGCAATTCAACGCCGTAGAAAGGAAAGGCGTAATAAATAGGGGGCTTGAATCCAACATTAAACACTCAGAACTACAAACCGCTATACAAAGGTATTTAAAAGACTGTAATTGGTGTATTTTGACCTATTTAGAAATGATGTTGTCAAAAAGTTGTCATTTTTTAAGCACCCAATAAAGGCAGTAATTTACTTAAAACTTCATCAATAACACGCCTGTCAGCTTTGGTGATTAATTTTGCCTTTCTGTCTCTAAAACTCAGTGTATTAACAATAGTACTAGCAACTACGCTGGGCTTGTCTAAGCCGTTAATTTTAACTTCTGTAAGTCCACCACGAATACTAGTGCTAATCGGTGAGCAAATTACCATGCCCGTCTTTTTAGCATATTGCTTTGATGACAGAATAAGTGCAGGACGGTATTTACCGATTTCTCTATCTTTCGTAGGCTCAAAATCTAGCCAAACAATATCACCCCTATCGGGAGTGTAATTATTCATATTCGCTGTTTAACAACTTAGGCACTAATTTGGCGTGTGCATTGCTTGGTGTTATATCCGATAGTAACTCTTGTTCGGTAAACTTCCTATTAGTTGGCTTAACGGCATTAAAACCATTTTCATTAATGGTAATAGTTAGCAAATCGCCTTCTCTAAGGTTTGGGATGGTCCTCAATATGCCAGATATTCTAAGTGCTAATCCATTACCCCATTTTTGCACTCGGCTTTCTATTTGCATTTTTGACACCTCTATGATTGATACAAAGTGTATACATCATACCACGATTTTAAATTGATAATACTTATTTTTGCTTCGCAAAATTGGGCTTCATCCAAACCCATTTATGATGGGAAAATAAGTGTTATTGGGAAGAATGGCAAGGCAAGATACATACCAAATTAAGGCAGAACTTGCTGATAAATTAGAATTACCTTTATCTGCTAGAGACCTTTGCATAAATAGGGATGATTAGCAAAATTCAATTTTTGCCAGATTGGTGATTTTATTAAACCTTGTCCTAGCAGGGCTAAGGCTGGGTTTAAAAAATCGCCAAGCGGGTGAAAAGTGGATTTTTGATGATTATTCATATTTATGCAAAGGTCTCTGCTAGTAAGAATACCTTTGCTAATTGTTATAAAAAATCAGGCATTAAAAAAGTTGAAGGGCAAAGCACGCACATACTACGCCACACTTTTGCAAGTTGTTTTATTATGGATGGCGGCAATGTTTTGAGTTTGCAAAAGATACTAGAGCATAATACTTTGACGATGACAATGCGCTATGTACATCTTGCGTTTGACCACTTGCAAGATGTATTAAAATTTGCACCTGTTGTCAAATCGTAGTCATTTTTTATTTTTATGTGGCTTGAAAGTATTGATACTAAGCCATTAATATGGTGGAGGGATAGGGATTTGAACCCTAGAAGGAGATTAATCCTTGCTGGTTTTCAAGACCAGTGCATTCAGCCGCTCTGCCATCCCTCCGAAGCAGTGTATGATACCAAGAGTTGTATCAATAGTAAATAGTATTGATAAAATTTAACTTTGAAAGTCAATCATTTTTTAAGTATAATGCCTTCTTTTTAGATTTTTAGATAGGTGAACTATGGCAAAGGTATGTCAAGTAACGGGCAAACGCCCAATTAGTGGTAATAATGTATCACACGCAAATAATAGAACGCGTAGGCGTTTTTATCCAAATCTACACACACACCGCTTTTGGGTGGAAAGTGAGAACCGTTTTGTGAAGTTAAAATTAACAGCCAAAGGTTTGAGAATTGTCGATAAAAAAGGCATCGACACTGTATTAACAGAAATTCGCGCTCGTGGCGAAAAGGTTTAAAGGGTAAATTATGAGAGAAAAAATCAGGTTAGTATCATCGGCCAAAACAGGTCATTTTTATACAACAACTAAGAACAAACGACTACACCCGGAAAAGGTAGAAGTTAAAAAGTTTGATCCAGTTGTTAGACAGCATGTAATGTATAAAGAGGCTAAGATTAAATAATGGACACAGTAAAGCATTATTTTTGTTATTCAAAAGTCATTTATTGAGCCAGCAGAAAGATTTGGATTGTCTATTACTGAATTAAAAGGGCTTAATCCTTCAATTGAAGACTTAATACTACATTTAAATATAGTGAAGCGGTAGATAAATTGATAATAGAGCTAAAGAAACACGCTAATCACTAATAAAATTGTACATAAGGAGTAAAAAAAGGAGAAAGGGCGATGAAAACCAACGAAAAACAAAAGTTAATTGAACAAGTATACAAACTTTAGATGAAATTAAGTTGCATCTTGATTTTATTTTTGAGGCAATTAAGGAGAATGGAAAAAAATCAGCATAGTAACTGTATTTTTCAATAAAAAAGCCACTGTTGAAAAGTGGCTTTTTTATCGTCTAATGTTTTTTGCTACTCTTTTAAAATTGTATCAAGCGCAATATGCCCAACAGCATCTTGATATTCAGATATTTGGTCAAAATTAAGGTATTGATAAATATTGTCTGATATCGGTTTAATAGTCTGCATTTCTGTTTGATATTCTTCAACTGTTGGAATTCGTCCGAGTTTTGCGGCAATGGCCGCTACTTCGGCGGATGATAAGTACACATCGGCACTATCACCTAGGCGGTTGGGGAAGTTGCGAGTTGAGGTGGAAACTACGGTGGCATTGTTTTTAACACGCGCTTGATTGCCCATACACAGTGAACATCCGGGGGTTTCTGTGTGTTGGGTAATGGATTCAAAAGTTTGATATATACCTTCTTTTTTGAGTTGCACCTCGTCCATGCGAGTTGGTGGTGCAATCCAAAGCTCAGTAGGCAACTCTGTTTGGTCTTTTAATAATTGTGCCGTTGCCCTAAAATGACCGATATTGGTCATACAGGAACCGATAAAAACTTCGTCAATCTTGGTATTTTCGACTTCTGAGAGTAATTTAACATCATCGGGGTCATTTGGACAAGCGAGAATTGGCTCTTTAATTTCATCTAGGTTGATGTCAATAATTGCAGCATATTCGCAATTATCATCGGCTGTTAATAATTCAGGGGCATCTAGCCATTTTTGCATCGACTGAATGCGTCGTGCAATGGTTTTTTTGTCTTCATAGCCCATCTCTATCATGGATGACAGTAAGGCAATATTGGATTGCAAGTACTCTGCCACAGGTGCTTTGTTGAGTTTAATGGTGCAACCATTGGCACTTCGTTCTGCGGAAGCGTCAGTTAATTCAAAGGCTTGCTCAATTTTTAAATTCCCTAAGCCTTCAATCTCTAAAATTCGACCTGAGAAAATATTCTTCTTATTGGCTTTTTCAACCGTTAATAAACCTTGTTGAATCGCAACATAGGGAATCGCATTGACTAAATCTCGTAGAGTAATTCCAGCTTGCATTTTCCCACTGAAGCGTACCAAAACCGATTCTGGCATATTGAGCGGCAACACCCCAAGTGAAGCGCCAAATGCCACCAAGCCAGACCCTGCTGGGAAACTAATGCCAATCGGAAAACGAGTGTGAGAATCGCCGCCTGTGCCTACCGTATCAGGTAACAACATACGATTTAACCATGAGTGAATAATGCCATCGCCCGGCTTGAGTGATACGCCACCACGAGATTGCATAAAGTCAGGCAGTGAATGTTGTAGTTCCAAATCAACAGGTTTGGGGTAAGCGGCTGTGTGGCAAAAACTTTGCATAACCAAATCAGCTGAAAAACCTAAGCATGCCAATTCCTTGAGTTCATCACGGGTCATTGCCCCTGTGGTATCTTGTGAGCCAACGGTCGTCATACGAGGCTCACAATAAGTGCTGGGTGCAATACCCACAACACCACAGGCTTTGCCAACAATTTTTTGTGCCAAGGTATAGCCTGTGCCATTGTTATTTGTATCTTGTGGGCGTAAAAATATATCACTGATATTCAAATCTAAATCTTGGCGTGTTTTATCGCTCAATCCTCGTCCAATAATGAGTGGAATGCGTCCCCCTGCACGAATTTCATCGGGGATGGTGGTCGGCGTAAGCTCAAAAGTGGAGACAGTTTCTCCCTTGGCATTGGTAATTTTCCCTGCGTAAGGATGAATGGTGATTTCATCACCCATTTGCATTTTGGAGACATTACACTCAATCGGCAATGCACCTGAATCTTGTGCAGTGTTAAAGAAAATTGGTGCAATATTACTGCCAAGTACCACGCCACCACTGCGTTTATTTGGCACATAATTAATGTCATTGCCCATGTGCCACAGCACTGAATTAATGGCAGATTTGCGTGAAGACCCTGTGCCAACTACATCGCCAACGAAGGCGAGTGGCAATCCTTTTTCTTTAAGTTGCACAATGGTTGTTAAAGGACTGTCCATTTTTTTGACTAGTATTGATTGTGCGTGTAGCGGAATATCAGGGCGTGACCAAGCTTCAGTAGCAGGGGATAAGTCATCGGTGTTAATTTCACCTTCAACACGAAAAACTGTGAGTTTAATGGCTTCAGGCAGTGCTTTTTTATTTGCAAACCAGTCAGCGTTTGCCCAAGCATCAACCACCTGTTTGGCAAAAGTGTTAGTGGCTGCTTTTTCTACAATGGTTTGATAGGCTTCATAAATAAGTAGCGTTTTAGACAGAGCATCACAGGCTGTTTGTGCAGTTGCATCAATTTCTAGCAGTTCAATCAGTGGGGTAATATTGTAGCCGCCCATCATAGTGCCTAATAAAAAAGTCGCCTGTTGTTGATTAATCGCATGGCAGTCTTGTTCGCCTTTGGCAACGCTGGTTAAAAAGCTAGCCTTTATATAAGCAGCCTCGTCCACGCCAGGCGGCACACGATGAGTAAGTAAATCTAGATAAAAAGCATCGTCGTTGCCACTAATTAGGTTTTTAACAACGGAATTTGTTTGCTTTGTATTTAACACTAAAGGCGGTAAATTGTCTTTGGCACGCTCGTCGATATGGGCTAGATAAGCTGTTTTCATCTGCTTGATTAGGGAATAATATAAAGCGTATAATTATACGCTAAGGTGTCAATATAGCAGATAAATTATGACAGAGAAATCCATTAGAATTGATGAAGAATACAGCGACTTGCTAAGTGATAATAATAGAAACATCATTATTCACCCAACAAAGAGATGATGTGGTTTTTTACATTGTACAAGATAACAAAAAAGAGCACTTGATTTTGCTAAACACTTAAAAAAAGACATTAATTTATTGGTTGATTTTCCATACCAATACCAATAATCCAAATACTCAAATGATAAAAATATCAGAGATATGATTTTCAAAGGCTATACGATTATTTACCGTATTCATCAAAATGCCATTGAAATTCTACAAATTTTTAATAAAAACCAACCAGAAAAACTATGCAATTAAATCAATTAACCGCAATTTCCCCTATTGATGGGCGTTATTTTGACAAAACCAATACTTTAAGCGAAATCTTTAGCGAATTTGGACTGATTAAATATCGTGTATTAATTGAGGTGAAATGGCTACAAGCTATGGCAGACAATGATAGCATCTCAGAAGTGCCAGCGTTTAGCCAATTAGCCAGTCAATTTTTAACTGCTATTGCCACCAACTTTTCGCTTGCCGATGCACAAGCAGTTAAGGATATTGAGAAAACCACCAACCATGATGTAAAAGCGGTTGAATATTTCCTAAAAGACAAAATTAAGGATAATGCAGAACTAAATGCCGTGAGTGAATTTTTCCACTTTGCCTGCACTTCAGAAGACATTAATAATTTGTCTCATGCGCTAATGTTGGTTGATGGGCGTGATGTGCTAATCACGCAAATGCAAAATATTTTGTCTTTAATGACCAGTTTGGCACAAGACAACGCTGCTATTCCCATGCTTTCTAGAACGCATGGTCAAACTGCCTCGCCGACCACAGTTGGCAAGGAAATGGCAAACTTTGCTTATCGCCTAAAGCGACAAATTAAGCACCTAGAAAAGGTTCAAGTGATGGGTAAATTTAATGGCGCAGTGGGTAATTTTAATGCCCATATTTGTGCCTATCCAGACCTAGATTGGCAGCGTATTTCACAGGCGTTCATTAAAGATTTAGGAGTGAATTATGCGACCTATACAACGCAGATTGAAGCCCATGATTATATGGCAGAATATTTTCATTCAATCAATCGTTTTAACACTATTTTGATTGATTTTTGCCGTGATATTTGGGGCTATATCTCGCTGGGTTATTTCAAGCAAAAAACCATTGCTGGCGAAGTTGGTTCGTCCACTATGCCACACAAAGTCAATCCGATTGATTTTGAAAATGGTGAGGGTAATTTGGGTATTGCCAATGCACTGAATACGCATTTGGCAGATAAACTGGCAATTTCTCGCTGGCAAAGAGACCTCTCTGATTCAACCGTACTTAGAAACCTTGGCGTAAGTTGCGCCCATTGTTTGGTGGCGTACGCATCAATTGCCAAAGGTATCGGTAAACTAGAAATCAATGAGACCAAATTGTTGGCGGATTTAGACAGTTCGTGGGAAGTATTGGCAGAACCCATTCAAACCATAATGCGCCGTTACGGCATTGAAAACCCATACGAAAAACTCAAAGCACTCACTCGTGGTAATACGATTGATGCACAAGTATTGGCAGATTTCGTTAAAGATTTGGATGTGCCAGAAGAAGCCAAACAAGCCTTAGCAGAATTAACACCGATGACTTATATCGGTGATGCGCAAAAACTAGCAAGTGCAACCAAAAAACTGATATAATCCTGCGTCTTGTGTCATATCGGCATAAGAATTTTTTTTAAATAAATAGGAGCAAAAAACCCATGGTTAAAATTAGACTAGCCCGAGGTGGAGCCAAGAAAAAACCTTTTTATTCAATTGTAGCAACAGACTCTAGAAAGCGTAGAGACAGTGGCTATATTGAGCGACTTGGATATTTTAATCCAGTGGCGCGTGGACAAGAAGTTAGGCTTACCCTTGAAGAAGAGAGATTGGAGTACTGGGAGTCAAAAGGCGCACAGATTTCTGACAGAGTTAAGCAACTGATCAAAGAATTCAAAGACCCTGCAATTCGTGAAAAGCGTGTTGCTGAACAAGATGCTAGAGTAGCAGCAGTTGCCACCAAACTAGCTGCGGAAGCAAAAGCAAAAGCAGACGAAGAAGCAAAAGCAGAGGCTGAAGCAAAAGCAGCAGAAGAAGCAGAGGCCAAAGCAGCCGCCACAGAAGAGACAGCAGAAGAATCACCTGCTGAAACAGCAGAAGAGGAAAAAGCCGCTGAGTAATTCAAGCGCTTTTTCTTCAAACTCAAAAAGGCTATTGGTTGGCACAATCAATGGTCTTTTTGGCGTTCAGGGCTGGGTGAAAATTTTCTCACACACCCAATCTAGAAAAAACATCTTATCCTACAAGCCTTGGCATATTCAAATTGACGGACAATGGCAAACATTAGAGATTGTCAATGGTAGAGAGCAATCTAAAACCATTGTTGCAAAAATTAAGGATGTTGATAATCGAGAACAAGCCAGATTGATGATTGGTATTGATGTGTATATTGAAAAATCACAACTGCCTAAACTTAAAGGCAATGAATATTATTGGAAGGACTTAATTGGATTGGAGGTCGTCAATCAATCAGATTTCGTGCTTGGAAAGGTGGAAAATTTGGTAGATACAGGCGCCAATCATGTGATTGTTGTACGAGGGGAAAAAGAACATTGGGTACCTTATATTGCGCCTTTTTTAATTAAAGTTAATTTAGAAACACAACAAATTTTGGTTGATTGGGACGAGAATTTTTAAACAAATTGAGGTAAGTACAAAATTCTAAAAAATTAAGTTAAGAACTGAACCACACCTGATTTTAAAGAATAATTAGCGCCCACAACTTCCACTTCATGATCGTTAATAGCCGCTTTAATAATTGGCGACTGACTTTGTAATTGATTGACCGAATTAATGATATTAACCTCAACAGCCCTATTCATTAATTCATGGCTTTCTAAATCTAAGTCAATCAGAGGTAGAATGGATGGCTTTATTCTGTCAGTGATGGAATAAAGACTGCCTGACAAGGGTGTTTTATTAATACACTCATCAACAGTGGCACTGATAGCGCCGCAATTAGAGTGCCCTAGTACCACGATTAGAGCAGCTTTAAACTTTGAAATTGCAAACTCAATACTGCCCATTTGCGAAGGGGCGACTATATTGCCTGCAATACGAATAATGAATAAGTCGCCAAAACTTTGGTCAAAAATGGTCTCAATTGGCACTCGTGAATCGGAGCAACCTAATACAACGGCAAAAGGTTTTTGCTCTTGTATGTCACTGATATGTTGATGTGGGTCAAACTGGTTGTGTGAGGCGGTGCCATCAACAAAACGCTGATTACCGTCAATCAATATTATTTTTGCTTGAGCTGAGTTCAACGGTTGCATTGTTTTAAAAAACAATATTCATCATTGTCATCATAACGATAATAAACAGCACCGTCATAAGCCCACCTGCCTTGATGAAATCTGCTACCTTGTAACCACCAGGACCCATAATTAAAGCATTTACTTGATGAGTGGGAATTAAAAATGAATTTGAAGTGGCAATGGCGACTGCCAATGCATACACTGCTGGGTCTTCGCCTACTTGAATGGCAATATTAACAGCAATAGGCACCAAAAGAATGGTTGCACCGACATTCGACATAACCAAGGTAAAGAAAGTTGCCAGTATTACAATGGAAGTTAGTATCACCCAAGGCGCCATATCGCCCACTACTTTAACTGTTTCTTGTGCAATCCATAAAGCGGTACCTGTTTTTGACACTGCCATACCTAGCGGAATAAGACTGGCTAATAAAAACACCGTTTTCCAAGAAACCGCACGATACGCTTCTTCTATTTTAATAACACCAGATAAAATCATACCCAAAGCGCCTGTCATTAGTGCAATAGAGAGCTTAATATCAGTAAACAATACTAAGAAAAGTGCAATCGCAAAGAAAATGCTAGCCCATTTTATTTTTTCAGGTCGGTGCTCTTCCTGTCTTGGATACTCAGAAGTGATGACGATGAAATCCGTGTTAGATTGTAATCTATCAAGGTCAATCCAGCGTGTATGAACAATTAAGGTATCACCTGATTGAAATGGTATATTACGAATGCCTTCGCCTTCTTGCATGGTTTCCCCGCCACGGTGCAATGCAACCATGGCGATGCCATAGGTTTTGCGTAACCATACATCTCTAGCACTTTGATTGATGAGTGAAGAATTGGGTGGAATAACGATTTCTGCCGTGCCGCATTCTTGTGTGGAAAGTAAATTAGAAAATTTTTCAATAGTATCTGAGAGTTCAAGGTGAAATCCTTGGACAAAGGCATCCAAATGCTCTTTTGTTGTCAATACACCCAAAGTCATTTGCGGCTGAATGGTGATGCTTCGTTCCACCGAGTGATGTCCAATAAAGGTTTCGCCCTCAATGGTCTGAATGGCGATGATTCTAATTTTAGCGGCGGTTTCAATATCATCAAGTTTCATGCCAATTAGTGTGGAGTCTTTAGAGACATTAACCTCAAATAAATCATAATCTATGTTGTAAACTTGATGAAAATGCTCAATGGTTGAGATAGATTCTGATAGATTTTTTTTGGTTTCAGGCAATACAAACTTGCCAGCAATAACAAAATACACAATCCCTGTTATAACCAATGCAATACCAATTGGAGTTACGGAAAACAACCCCCAAGTGTTCATTTGCTGACCAACATCTAGCCCCTGATTAGTGGTTAGAATTAAATCATTGAGTAAGATTAAAGGACTAGAGCCCACCATGGTTATCGTGCCGCCCAAAATTGCGGTAAAGCCCATCGGCATCAATAATCGTGATATTGGAATGCCTGAACGAGATGAAATGCGACTCACAACAGGGATAAATAACGCCGCTGCACCGACATTTTGCATAAAAGAGGAAATAAACCCAACAGTAGAAGAAATGATAGGAATAACCCTCGGCTCAGAAGTGCCACCCACTCTAAGAATAAACGAAGCGACCTTGCTCATTAACCCTGTTTTATCTAGGCCTGCGCCAATAATCATTACCGCAATAATGGACATCACCGCATTGGAAGAGAACCCATCAAACAATCTTTGGTTGTCAACCAGCCCCTCTTCTAATCCCATTACAGTATAAATCCATGGCAAAGAGCTCAGCCCTAAAATAATCATAATGGTAATAGCAGCCTCATCAACCTCTACCACCTCAAAAGCAAATAAATAAATTGTCAACACCAGAATGCCCAACATCCAAGAAATAGGCACAGTTGGAGCAATTGTTGAAAGCCACAAGGCAAAAATAGCAAAAATAATCGCTGCAATATTTTTTTTATTAAACATGATTTTGATTTTATTAAGAATAGAAAACAACAGGCGGAATTATAACATAATCACAGTACTACTCAGCACTGCTCTCAAGTTTTACCGATTAAAAAATATCTATTTTTGGCTGAGTGATTTTTGCTCAATATTTTTTTTGCTAATCTCAATAAAACGCTGAATGTAACTAACTTACTTGTCTCATTTGCGCAAAATCGCAAATAATTTTTGCCTCAGTTCTTGGCGATTATTGTTTCAACCAAAATAGAAAAGATGGCGGTATTAATTATAAGCTGGGTAATTTTTTTAAACCTAGCCTTAGCCTTGCTAGGACAGAGTTTAAAAAAAATACCAAGTTGACAAAAATTGAATTCTGCTAATCATCCATATTTATGCAAAGGTCTCAAGCAATTACTATAAAATACAAAAAAACTTTTAAGATTAAGGATGTGTGATGAGAGCACTAATAAAAAACACCTACACAGCTTACAACAATACCATTAACCTAATTACCCATATTATAGCAACCTAACAATCTTAGACACATTTATAGCCTTATAACACAAAATATAAGGAGGTCAATCATGACACAACAAAAACCAAAAAAACCAAGAACAACTTTTACCATTGAACAGAAATTAGATTACGCCAAGCTAATGGTCAATGAAAATTACACCAACAAACAGATTATAGAAATATCAGGTGCTGGACCAACTGCAGTTACTCGTTGGAAGAAGCAATACTTAGCAGAGCTTAATGGTCAAACGCCAGATCATGGCAAAGCAATGACGATAGAACAACAAGAAATACAATCTTTAAAGAAACAACTATGGCGTGCTAAAAGGGATAATGAAATCCTAAAAAAGGCAGCCGCCTTGTCTGCTCAGGACAGTCATTAGCCCATATAATTGCTAAGATGAACAAGGCACACAAGTATTTTCATTTACCTCGGCTATCAATTTCAAATTATAGACAGTCTAATTACCAATTTCCACCTACCCAAATCCTCCCTATTAATGCTAGTCAGCGCCCTTATTGGACACACCAAAATGATGGAAATTTACCAACACGCCATCAAAGAACGCTATCGGTTTTTTTCCTATGGCGATGCAATGTTATTAACAAAAACAAGTTATGAGTGTTGAAAATTTAAAGAAAAGACTGAAAAATATTCTTGAAAAAGACGACTCCACTGTCGTTTCTATTAATGGCAAATGGGGCGTAGGTAAGACCTATTTTTGGAATGAATTTAAAGAGGAATTAATAAATCAAAAAACTGCTTATATCTCTTTGTTTGGTAAAGAAAAAATCTCAGACATTCGAACAGATATATTTTTACAAGTTATCTCCAAAAGAGAGGAGGCCGTTAAAAATTTTAAAGCATTATTTAAAGGTATAAAGGTTCCGTATGTCAATATATCAGCACTCATAACTTTGCTTGATAACCAAGATTTTAAAGATATTATTGTATGCTTTGATGATTTTGAAAGGCTGTCGTCATCAATGAAATTAGAAGAAATTTTAGGCTTTATATCCGAATTAAAAGAACAAAAAAATTGTAAAGTTGTTATGATTTTAAATAAAGGAGAGTTAGGGGATAACAAAGCAATACTTGACAAATATAAAGAAAAGTTGATTGATTATGAGTTTGATTACAATCCAAAGCCATCCGAATCATTGGAAATATTAAAGGATAAATTAACTATCTTTACAAGTTATCCATTAGAGGATTATTTAACGAAGCACAAAATAAATAATATACGGGTTATTAGTCGAATTATTAACGCATTAAATGATTTTTCCTTTATTCAGCCCTGTATTAAAGATACACCAGAAGTTACAATTGAGATAGTGGGTAGTATTATTGAAATTGCTGCCATTAACGCACAGATTTCTTCTTTTTCTGAGTTTATGGAGTATGTTTGCGAGAAGTCATCATCTAGGCCTAAGGAGACTAAATTTACAGAAAATGAAAAATATGAGGAATTACTGTCATTGATTGACGGCGATGATTGTAATAAGCCTTATTTTTTACAAAGTGATATTGTATCTAACCTTATTAAATATTGCCAAACCTCACTTGTTAATGAGGAATCTTTTGTAAAAATTGTTCAACCTAAAATTGAAAATCAGTATTTATATTCTGTGTATAAAAGCATTAGAGAAAAACATGATAAAGATTTATATGATATGTCGTATAAAGTTGAAGAATATGTATCAGATTTATGGAATATTTTGAACGCCAAAGGCAGTGAAATTATTATTGCTAAAGATACATATTTACATTCTCAAAGTTTCATATGCTATATCGAACAATTAGAAAAGCTAGATGTTGAAAATAAAGAAAAATATCATAATTTCGCTATTGAATGCTTAAAAGAATTTATTCAAAGTAATCTTTATTGGATGAAAGATAAAGATGATAGACTTAATGGTCCACAACAAATTTTAGATTTTGATCAAGAGTTGTCTCGTTATTACAAGAAACATGTTGAAAACAATTATCGAGAATCCGTTAATTCAATTCAAAAAATAATAATTTTGATGAGTAATGAAGAAAACTGTGATCATAATCAAAGATTAGAATCTTTATCTCAACTTCAACAAGGAGAGATAAAGGAATACATGTTATTTAGTGCAGAATACCTTAAAGAAGTTCATAGGTTTTTACGCTCTTATGGGCTTGGTACACAGTTTAACATATATGTAAAAAATGTAGTATCTGCACTTCGCGAATTGTCCCAATCTGAAAATAAAGATTATGCGCATAAGGCTCAACATATGGTGGACGATTTAGAAAAAAACAATAAAATTAGCAAATCATGACAATATATCAAAATGACTTGGTAATCATAACAATAGAACCCAGCGAAATCCCTTGGATTAAAGTTTTTACCAAACGAAAAATCAAAGAATTTAGCGAATGCACAGTAGCGGAAAAGTGTGAAATTTTTAGAATTATTGACATTACTGAAAAGTTAATGTTAAGTTATTTCAATGCAGATAAGATTAATATCGCCTCTTTTGGAAACTTATTGCCACAAGTTCACTGGCACATCATGGCAC
>NZ_FXLV01000029.1 GCF_900180345.1 Bathymodiolus heckerae thiotrophic gill symbiont | reverse complement strand
ACGAGAATACTAATGGCTTGATTAGACAGTACTTCCCAAAGGGTACTGACTTTAACAAGGTGACAAATTCACAGATTGAATTTGTCATGAAGCGACTCAACACAAGACCTCGAAAAACACGAGGAGACCTTTGCATAAATAGGGATGATTAGCAAAATTCAATTTTTGCCAGATTGGTGATTTTCTTAAACCTTGTCCTAGCAGGACTAAGGCTGGGTTTAAAAAATCGCCAAGCGGGTGAAAAGTGGATTTTTGATGATTATTCATATTTATGCAAAGGTCTCACGAGGTGGGAAACAACCAGTTGAGTTATTTTTAGGAAAGGCTGTTGATTTATTAACGGCTTAGGAGAAATTGCACTTAATGTGCGAATTCAAGAAATAATTTTTCTGGCATTTTCCCCATAACCAACACGATTACCCAAACAACAGGTGATAATAAACCCAAAAGCAACCCAAGTACTGATAATATCAACAAATGTGGTAATGCTAATAACCATTTAATCAGTGGTAAATAGCGGTTTAATTCTTCTTTTGCATTAGGGTATTTTAGGGTTAGCTCAATATCTTGCTCTTCATCAATGGACGGGTATTTGTCCGTTAAAAGCATCGAATAGGCCGAAATTCTATAAGTAAACATAGTTAACTCGTACATCCAATTAAACCACCATTTTGGATACTTTTGTCTGACAACAATCATTATCACTAATGGGAAAAATAAAATACTTCCACCTATTTGTATTGCGCTAGATTGACTGTCTTGCACTACAAAACCTATAAGCAAAATATAAATTATCACAACTGGTAAAATTAAAAATAAGCGAAAAACACCGTGACTCTATTAGATGTGTTGCTATATTTAACACTTAATTGTGCTGGATAATTTGTATTTTCTGACATATTTCCCTCCATAACGATGAATTTATTAAAATTGTAAGACTTTTAAGGTCTATTGTCAACAGCTTGCTCTTCCTTCTCAGAAGGCAACAAGTCTTCTTTGCTAATGCCCAACGCCAAAATCATTGAGCTTGCCACATAGATTGATGAATAAGTGCCGACCACTACGCCAATCAATAATGCCAAGGCAAAACTGTGAATAATCTCACCGCCAAGGAAAAACAACGCCAACAACACCAACAAGGTTGTTACTGAGGTCATAATCGTCCTAGAAAGGGTTTGATTAAGTGCGCCATTGATAATTTTTGCAGCATCTGTGTGCCGAGTAGATAAAAAGTTTTCACGAATTCTGTCAAATACCACAATAGTGTCATTTAGCGAATAACCAATTACTGCTAAAATCGCCGCCAATACTGTTAAATCAAACTCTACTTGCAGGATTGAAAAAATACCTAGAGTAATAATCACATCATGAATAAGTGCTGAAATTGAGCCTAGCGCAAAGCGGTATTCAAAACGAAATGCCACATAAATCAAGATGCCAATTAAGGCATACAACATCGCCAAACCGCCGTCATTAGTCAGCTCTTCCCCCACTTTAGGGCCAACAAACTCCACACGACGAATATCTACGCTATCGCCTAGCAGACGGATAATCTTAGAGCTGAGTTTAGCACTAGAGATTGCTTGTGGCTCAAGGCGAATAAGGATTTCTTTGGTTGAACCAAAATATTGCACATTAGCACTTTTAAAATTTGCCTTACTGAGTGTAGCACGCACAACAGCCAAATCAACTTCTTGCGAGTAGCCAATTTCAAGCAAAGTGCCGCCAGTAAAGTCAATCCCAAACTTTAATCCGTTTGTTGATAATGAGAATAAAGAAGCGACAATTAGTATTACTGAAGCGAAAATCGCATAAGTGCGCTTGCCGACAAAGTCAATTTTTGGAATATTTAACACCTTCATATCGACAACTCCTGTATTTTTTTACTGCCATAAATTTTATTAACAATGGCCCTGGAAACAATAATTGCCGTGAACATTGAGGTAACAATGCCAATAGACAAAGTAATGGCAAAACCTTTAATTGGCCCTGTGCCAAAACTAAATAACACCAGCGCCGCAATCAGCGTGGTAATATTAGCATCGGCAATCGTTAGCACCGCTTTATCATAACCACTGGAAATGGCTTTTTGGATATTGTTATCAGTACTCAGTTCTTCTTTGATGCGTTCAAAAATCAACACATTGGCATCAACTGCCATACCCACGGTCAGCACAATGCCAGCGATACCCGGCAAGGTTAGCGTAGCTTGTAATAAAGAAAGCACGGCAACAATCATCACTAAATTAAGCGTCAAAGCAACATTGGCCACCATGCCAAAAACACGATAACGCATCGCCATAAACAGTAGCACCAACACAAAACCAATAACAACGCTTAAAATACCTTTTTCAATATTATCTGCCCCTAGACTTGGGCCAATGGTGCGCTCTTCAATAATCTCAATCGGCGCTGAAAGCGAGCCTGCTCTAAGTAATAATGCTAAATTACGAGCCTCTCGGGCGCTATCAATGCCCGTAATTTGAAAGCGCGTTGAGAATGTACCTTGAATAGTAGCGGCATTAATAATGTCTTTAGTAGTGGTGCGTTTTTTAGTAACTTTGCCATTTTTAATAATGCTTTCTACTTTATTTTCAATAAACACTACTGCCATACGATGGCGAAAATATTTCTTAGTGGTGTCTAACATTGCCCGTCCACCTATATTATCCAAAGTGATATTAACCATTGGTGCACTATTTTCCTGATCAATACCTGAGGCTGCACCCGTAATATTTTCACCTGTGGTAATTACTCTAGTTTTCAACAACAAAGGTCTGCCATCTTTGAAATAATATAGTTTTGATCCAATTGGAATTCTGCCCGATTGAATGGCCGTTTGTGGGTCATTTTTTTCATCCACCAACCTAAATTCTAAGGTCGCTACTGCACCTAAAATCTCTTTCGCTCTCGCCGTGTCTTGCACACCTGGCAACTGCACCACTATTCGTTCTAAACCTTGTTGCTGAATAATAGGCTCTGCCACGCCCAACTCATTTACACGGTTTCTCAGTGTGGTGATATTTTGCTTTAAAGCATTATTTTTTGCTTGTTTTTGTGCATTATCACTAATGCCCACTTGAATCACTAATGGGTCTTTATTTTGAGTTTCTAAAACCACCAAATCACTCAATTCTGAGTTAATAATTTTTAACACCTTGGCTTTAGAATCAAGCATTTTAAGGCGAATAGCAATGCTATCACCCTCTTTTTTAATGCTCTTGTACAGCCGTTCAGTGCGCAATAAAGCACGCAATTCGTTATAGTATCTATCAATCGACATTGCTAATACTGAATGCATATCCACTTCCAGCAAGAAATGTACACCACCACGCAAATCTAAACCAAGTGACATCGCTTTACCCCCTAAATCTGCCAACCATAATGGCACTGAAGGCGCTAAATTAAGTGCCACAACGAAATGACGACCTAATGCTGTTTTAAGATAATCCTTAGCGGAAAGTTGGCTGGCATTGTCTGTAAAACGCACCAAAATACGGCGATTTGATATAGCAGCTGATTTGTAATTAACTCCTTTACTTTTTAATATGCTGGTAATTTTCGTTAGATCAGACGCAGTAACTTTTTTATCGCCGGCGCTAGACACTTGCACTGCTAAATCTGAACCAAAAATATTAGGCAAGGCGTATAAGGCAGAAAGCAATAAGAAAAATGCAATTAATACATTCTTTAATCCAGAATAATGATTCATAAGTTTACTAATTCCTTGCGATTAAATTTTAGCGCTGCCTTTAGGCATCTTTTGATTAATCCCTTGCTTTTGCACTTTAATAACAACGCCATTAGCAATTTCAACCGTAGCAAAAGACTCGTCCACTGACTTTACCGTGCCAATCACACCGCCGTTAGTAACCACTTCATCGCCAGATTTTAATGCAGCCAATAGCCCTTTATGCTCTTTGGCACGCTTTTGTTGCGGTCGAATCAATAAAAAATAAAACACCACGAATAATAACGCTAACGGCACTAAGTCGCCTAACCCAGAGCCTGTAATTGTTGTTGCCTCGCCTTCGGCAAATGCTGGTGATACGATTAAATCTAATAAACTCATTGTATTTTCTCCTAAAAAAATTAATTAATAATAGTTATGCCGCCCATGTAACTATGCAGCACATCGGGTATTTTAATGCTTCCGTCGGCTTGTTGGTGGTTTTCTAACACTGCCACCAAAGTCCTGCCTACTGCTAAACCAGAGCCATTTAATGTATGTAACAGCTCTGATTTGTTGGTTTCTGGGTTCTTCCACCTAAGTTGCAAGCGTCTGGCTTGAAAATCTTCAAAACAAGAGCAGGATGAAATCTCTCGATAAGTGTTTTGCCCTGGCAACCATACTTCCAAATCGTAAGTTTTAGCGGCTGAAAATCCTAAATCACCTGCGCATAAATTTACCTTACGATACGGCAATTCTAACACTTGCAAAATCCCCTCTGCATGACCCGTCAACTCTTCTAACACTTGATAAGAATCCTGCGCTTTGACCACTTGCACCATTTCCACTTTTTCAAATTGATGCTGGCGAATCAAGCCACGAGTATCACGCCCATAAGCCCCCGCCTCAGAGCGAAAACTTGGCGTATGACCCACAAACTTAAGCGGTAAATCAGCTTCCTTAACAATACGATCACGCATCATATTGGTAATCGGCACCTCGCCCGTTGGAATTAAATACAAGGTTTTCGCCTCACCTTCTTCACCATGCAAGTGCGTTTTAAACAAATCCGCCTCAAATTTAGGCAATTGACCCGTACCTGTAAGTGACTCTGCATTCACTAAATAAGGCACATAAGCCTCGGTGTACTCATTGTTTTCAAGGTGATAATCTAGCATAAACTGCGTTAGCGCACGATGCAAGCGTGCAATTTTGCCCGTCATCACTGAAAAACGCGCACCTGCTATCTTGGCGGCTGTTTCAAAATCTAGCCCGTGTAACCCACCCAAATCAACATGGTCTTTAACTTCAAAATCATACTGCTGTGGCTTGCCCCATTTTAAGACTTCAACATTATCCTCTTCAGAGTTTCCTTTAGGCACTGATTCATGTGGAATATTCGGCATTCCCATAACAATAGTATCAATTTCTACCTGAATAGTTTGCAGTTCAGTTTTAGCGGCATCAAGCTTATTGCCTAAATCAGCAACCGCCTCCAGCAGTGGCTGAATATCTTCACCTACTGCCTTTGCTTTACCGATTGCTTTTGACTGTGTATTACGCAAGTTTTGCAAATCTTGCGTTTCTACCTGATTTCTTTTACGGCGTTCTTCCAAAGCACTAAACGCATTCACATCAAAAGAAAAATTGCGTTTTTTCAGCGCCAGTTCAACCGCTTTAATATCGTTTCTTAATTGCTTTGTACTTAACATTAGTATATAATTATACCCTTATATAGTGAATAATCTGTATTTAACATATTCACTTAAAATTTATTTAGGGGAATTATACTATGTTCAACTCATTTTCAGGCGATGATGCTTGCAAACTTCTGGCCGATGGTGCGCAATTAGTAGATGTCCGTTCCAGCTCTGAATTTGCACAAGGTTCGCTGCCAAATGCTGTCAATTTGCCACTGCAATCTATCATGAATGCTAAAAATATATTAGACGAAAGTAAAGCAGTAGTCCTATACTGTGTTACAGGCGCACGCTCTTCAACGGCAAAAAACTATTTAGTACAAATGGGTTTTAACAATGTCAACGACTTGGGCTCATTCAGAAACTATAACTGCGAATAATATATAAGCAACCCGACCTCTCGCACCGCTCTCAATAAAACACTTGTTTTCAATAACTAATATCCGTCTATAACTTCTGCTTCCTCTTGACTGACAGCAGCCCAGTCAATAATGTGTTTCTGCTGAAGCAAATATTGCATCAGCAATCGAATAATCACTCACTGGCAGTAGCAATGCGTTACGCCCCTGCTTCTGCAGATAAAGCAATATCAACAAGTGGCTTTCTACAATTCATCGGTAAACCATTCTTAGAGACCTTTGTATAAATAGGGATGATTAGCAAAATTCAATTTTTGCCAGATTGGTGATTTTCTTAAACCTTGTCCTAGCAGGACTAAGGCTGGGTTTAAAAAATTGCCAAGCGGGTGAAAAGTGGATTTTTGATGATTATTCATATTTATGCAAAGGTCTCTGATAATCTAGCGTTGCTATATTGTCGTTTATAACAGCATCAAATACCCTTGGCGCCGACCCTATTTTTTTAATTTTTCCTGCTTCAATTAAGTTTTTTAAATGACGATGAATCATTTGTCGATTAATGTCAAATTGCGCATCAATATCGGCTGGACTTGTTATATCCAAACTGACAATATAGTTCAATATCTGTTGACGAGTATTAAGCTTGCTGTCTTTATTGTTCTTAGTATACTGTATCCTAAGAGGAAACTAAGTAACGCATAAGCACTACACCTAGCCCTGTTGCGGATAAAGACAGCAGAACATTCAGCAAAATATTGATACTGGCTTGCCCATAATGCCCAAGACTCATCATCTCAATCGACTCCCAAGACAGGGTTGATAGGGTGGTGAGTGAGCCGGTTAAACCCACCAATAACATCAGGCGATAAGCCTCGTTAAGGGCGGCTTTTTCTAGGATAACCACCACCAAAACACCTGCCAAAAACGACCCCAAGACATTCGCACTCAATGTGCCATAAGGGAATCCAGAGCCGAATATAGACTGCATAAATTGGGTTAAATAATAACGCACACTAGCGCCAATCGTCGCACCGATGCCAATCGCCAAAATTGTTGGGAAAAAAGTCATTCTGAGCCTCTAAGTTGTTTTAATTTATCCTTAATTTTAATTTCTAAGCCTCTGTTAACAGGCTGATAATAAACCCGCTCGCCCAATGCCTCAGGAAAATAAGTCTGCCCTGTTGCCACAGCGCCTTGTTCGTTATGCGCATAACGATACCCCTCGCCATAGCCCAATTCCTCCATCAACCCAGTTGGGGCGTTGCACAAATGCTTGGGCACAGGCAAATCCCCAGTCTCTTTTGCCTCGTTCATCGCTTGATTAAATGCCATATAAAGCGCATTGGATTTAGGCGCAACAGCGCAATATACCGCCGCCTGAGCAATCGCCCGATTGCCCTCTTTTGCCCCCACTCGCTCATACACATCCCACGCATTCAGAGTGATTTCCAATGCTCTAGGGTCGGCATTGCCAATGTCCTCCGAGGCAATGGCCAACAGTCGTCTGGCAATGGTTTTTGCCTCACAGCCGCTCACCAACATTCTTGCCATCCAATACAAAGCCCCATCAGGCGACGAGCCCCGTACCGACTTATGAAAAGCCGATAACTGCTGATAAAAAACATCCCCGCCTTTGTCAAAAACGCTGATTTTCTCCTGCAACAACTGCCCCACCGAGCCGACATCCAGTTTGTCCAACTTAGCCAGTGCAATCTGCTCAATAATATTAATCAAACGCCGTGCATCGCCTCCACTAGCACTGATAACACTGCTGCGTGCGGGCTTGTCCATGGTTGCTAGATTTTCGTGTACCAAGGCTCGTTGCAATATTTGCGCCAGTTCATCTGCATTTAACGGCTCCAGCACATGCACACTCAAGCGAGAAAGCAGCGCACGGTTCAGCTCGAATGACGGGTTTTCAGTGGTCGCGCCAATCAGCGTAATGAGCCCCGATTCGATATGTGGCAAAAACCCATCTTGTTGCGCCTTATTAAAACGGTGAATTTCATCCACAAACAGCACCGTTTTTTGCCCAATATTTTGGAATTTTTTGGCATTCTCCACCACCACTCTAAGCTCTTTTACCCCATCCAACACTGCGCTCATCTGTGCAAAATGCCCCTCAACTTGATTGGCAATAATGCGTGCTAAAGTGGTTTTCCCCGTGCCCGACGGCCCCCACAAAATCATCGAATGCAGCTGCTTATTGTCAATCGCTTGGCGCAACGGATGCGCACCACTCAACAGATGCGACTGCCCAAAGAAATCTTGTAAGGTTTGTGGTCTTAATTTTTCAGCCAAAGGTCGCATAATTCATCCATTGAATCGCCCTACTAAACAGATACGGGGTTTGTTTTCTATCATTATAACCACCGAGTGAAACAATGTAATTGATATTTTCTTACTTAAAGAGACCTTTGCATAAATAGGGATGATTAGCAAAATTCAATTTTTGCCAGATTGGTGATTTTCTTAAACCTTGTCCTAGCAGGACTAAGGCTGGGTTTAAAAAATCGCCAAGCGGGTGAAAAGTGGATTTTTGATGATTATTCATATTTATGCAAAGGTCTCTTAAAATAGCCTAATGCAATTTAGGAAAATGATAAAAGATTTTATTAGCGCATTGGTTAAATATAGCAAGGGTCTCAATGAATTATTTCCTATCTAAAATAATAAAATGGTAAGCATAGGGGTTTTTTTCATCAGTGGCGTGTGACTCTCTGAAGGTTTCAACAAACTCATGGCGATTGAATGCCGGGAAATGTGCATCGCCTGCAAATTCGCCCTCAATTTGGGTGATATATAGCCTATCAACACTTGGTAGCATTTGCTCGTAGAACGAAGCGCCGCCCATTATCATCACTTCGTCATCGTCTTTGGCAAGCGCTAATGCAGCGTCAATGCTGGCGAGAACTTCGCAACCGTCGGCTTGAAAATCGGCATTACGGCTGACAATCACATTACGCCGATTGGGCAGGGGAAAGCCGATGGATTGGTAGGTTTTACGCCCCATTATCACGGTTTTTCTGGTGGTGGTTTTTTTAAAATAAGCCAAATCAGCGGGCAAATGCCAAGGTAGGGCATTGTTTTTGCCGATAAGTTGTTTGTCGTCCATTGCCACAATAATTGATAAGCGCATAATAAACAATAAAGTAAAATAAGCTATTTTACAAAACCTTTGCCTGTCGTGTCATTAATTCTCTCCTCATCGTCAATTTTTAGAAAACAACTGCTTGATAAGTTGGGTGTGGATTTTAATACGGTATCACCTGAGATTGACGAATCCCACAAAAGCGGTGAAACGCCTGAGCAGCTGGTGTTTCGTCTAGCACAACAAAAAGCGTTTGCAGTGGCAAAAACCCACAGCGGGCTGGTGATTGCTTCAGACCAAGTGGCGACGCTTAAGGGGGAAATTTTGGGCAAGCCACATACGCACGAAAACGCCATTAAACAACTTGAGCAAAGTTCTGGCAATAGCATTACTTTTTTTACAAGTTTGGCGCTTTTAAATACAAATACCAACAAAATACAAACTATTGTCGAAATAACCAAGGTGGTTTTTAGGGTGTTGAGTGCCGAGCAGATTGAAAATTATCTACAAAAAGAACGCCCTTACAACTGCGCAGGTAGTTTTAAATCTGAAGCCCTAGGTATCACGCTGTTTGAGCGCATAGAGGGGAGCGACCCTAATGCGCTGATTGGCTTGCCGCTTATCCAGCTGATTAAAATGCTGGAAAACGAAGGCATTGATATTTTGCAAGTATAGCCTTTTTTTATATGCAGACTCTCTATCTTTCAGGCAAAATACCTTGCGTATCTGCACAAAAGTCTTACTGGGGTTCGCTCTACGGCAGCGCACAGGCCTTGGCATTAATTGAATTTGCCAAGACCCAAGAACAAGTTATTTTAGTGGTGGCAGATAACATTAGCCATTTTGACCAGTGGATTAAATCCTTAAACTTTTACAGCGATGATTTGCCTATTTTGCGGTTTGATAATTGGGAAGTGCTGCCCTTTGACCACTTTTCACCGCATCCAGATATTACTTCTAGCCGGCTGGACACGCTGGCAAAATTGCCCAGCCTCAAACGGGGCATTGTTGTTACCACACTGGAGTCGCTGTCGCAGCAATTGTGCCCGCTGGAGTTTGTTGCAAAATATAGTTTGTGCCTAAAAATTGGCGATGTGTTGGAGATACAAACCTTCTCTCAGCGTCTACTTAAAATCGGCTATCATCGGGTAACGACTGTGAGGGAGCATGGCGAATTTAGCATTAAAGGTTCGCTCATTGATATTTATCCAATGGGCTCAAAACACCCTTATCGTGTGGATTTATTTGATCAAGAAATTGAATCTATACGCCTGTTCGACACCTCAACCCAATGCTCTATTGAGACGGTTACAGAGGTCTCAATGCTGCCAGCCAGAGAGTTTGCCACCGACCAAGGTAGCATCAAAACCTTTAAAACAAACTATCAAAAGGCATTTGATGGTACTGATGGTTTTATCTTTGACGAAGTCAGCGAGTTGCGTCTGCCTAGTGGCATAGAGTTTTATCTGGCATTATTTTTTGCCCGAACCAGCACCCTGTTTGATTACCTACCAAGTGATAGTGTTATTGCCACCAGTCAAGGGTTTAATGCGCTTGTGGAGGCAACTTACGAGGAAATTGACAACCGCCACCAGCAAGCCTGTGCCAATTTTGAGCGATTACCGCTACCAGTTAATCAGGTTTTTATTGACAAACAGCAGTTGTTTAGCCATATCAAACAACGCCAGCAGCTGGTAATTGGCACCTCAAAACTTGAAGACAAGCCCGGTCGATTAAACTTTGCCAGTCAATTATTGCCACCGCTTAATATCAGCGCACAAAACAAAGCCCCGCTAAGCAAATTCTTAAATTTTGAGAAGCAATTCAGCGGCAGGATTTTGATTGTTTGTCAGTCACAAGGACGACAAAGTGTGCTCAGTGATTTACTGGCAAACCACCAACGCCAGTCCAACCCAGTTGAGCGTTGGCAGGATTTCCTCAACAGTAATGAAAAACTCTGCATTACCAATGACGAGCTCAGCGAGGGGCTACTGAGCGAAGGCATTGCTATCATCACCGAGGTTAATTTGTTCGGTGCGGATGTGGTCAAGCAACAAAGACGCAGGCGTGCCAAGCACAAGGACTTTGACGAGGCAATTAAAAGCTTAGTGGAAATCCAAATGGGCGACCCCATTGTGCATGAACGCTACGGCGTGGGGCGTTATTTGGGGCTAAAAACGCAAACTTTTGATGATTTAACGCAAGATTTTTTAATGCTGGAATACGCCAATGGCTCAAAATTAATGGTGCCAATGACCTCGCTCAACTTAGTTTCTCGCTACTCAGGTGCATCGCCAGATGCTGCACCACTGCACAAACTCGGCACCAACCAGTGGAGTAAAGCCAAGCAAAAAGCGCATGAGGCACTGCACGATATTGCCGCTGAGTTGTTAGAAATCTATGCCAAACGCCAAACACAAAGGGGTTTTGCCTTCCCTGAGCCGAGCGATGCTTACGCCTCTTTTGTTGCCAGTTTTCCTTTTGAAGAAACACCAGACCAACTCAAAACCATGGGCGAAGTACTGGCAGATATGCAATCACACCGACCTATGGACAGGCTGGTGTGTGGCGATGTGGGCTTTGGCAAAACTGAAATCGCCATGCGTGCTGCGTTTTTGGCGGTGGAATCTGGCAGGCAAGTTGCTATTTTAGTGCCGACCACCTTGCTCGCCAACCAGCATTACGAATCTTTTAAAGACAGGTTTATCGACCACCCTGTAGAGATTGCCGCACTTTCTCGTTTTCAAAGTGCCAAACAGCAAACACAGATTAAACAGCAACTACTAAATGGCACTTGCGATATTGTGATTGGCACGCATAAGTTAATCCAAGGTAGCATTAAATACAAAAAATTGGGGCTGGTTATTATTGACGAAGAGCATCGGTTTGGGGTGAAGCAAAAAGAATCTCTGAAAAAAATGCGGGGCACAAGCGATATTTTGACCATGACTGCCACCCCAATTCCACGCACGCTAAATATGGCACTCGGCTCACTCAGAGAGCTGTCCATCATTGCCACGCCGCCGCAAGGGCGCAGTGCAATTCAGACTTTTGTGAACGAATGGGATGACGACACCATTATCGAGGCGTGCTCACGAGAACTACACCGTGGTGGACAAATATTTGTATTGCATAATGACATCGATTCGATTGATAATATGGCAGAAAGCCTCAAATCGCTAATGAAAAATGCGCATATTCGCATCGCCCACGGGCAAATGCCAAGCCGTGAATTAGAGCAAATTATGAGTGATTTTTATCATGGGCGGTTTCAGATTTTGGTCTGCACCACCATTATCGAAACGGGCATTGACATACCAAATGCCAACACCATTATTATCAACAACGCTCAAAACTTTGGCCTCGCACAGTTGCACCAACTGCGTGGGCGAGTAGGGCGCTCACATCATAGAGCCTATGCTTATTTAGTGATTAAATCGCACCAATCGCTCAGTGATAACGCCAGAAAACGCCTAGAAGCAGTCGAATCCTTAGAAGAATTAGGCGCTGGATTTATGCTTGCCAATCATGATTTAGAAATCCGTGGCGCAGGCGATCTACTCGGCGACAACCAATCAGGAAAAATCAGCGAAATCGGCTTTAACCTCTACCACGACCTACTCAAACGCACGATTGAGGCGATGCGTGCAGGCAAAAAAATCAACCTCAACGACCCCATTAACCACGAAATCGAGATTGACACTGGCATTCCCTGCATCATCCCCGACACCTATCTTGGCGATGTGCACGAGCGCCTTGTATTATATAAACGCATCGCCAACGGCAAAAATGAGGACGAATTAAAAGATTTGATGATTGAAATGATTGACCGTTTCGGACTATTGCCAGATGCCACTAAAAACCTATTTGCTGCCACTCGACTTAAACTTTTCTGCGAAAAAATCGGCATTGACAAAGTCTCAATCTATGACGACAAAGCACACCTTATTTTTTCAAACAAAATCAACATTGAGCCCATAAAAATCATCAACCTAGTACAAACACGACCAAAAACCTATCAACTCAAAGGGCAAAATCAGCTAATATTCAAACGCGAAATGCCCGAGAATATTGAGCGCATTGAGTTAGTTGAAGATTTGCTAAAAACTTTAGAAGTCTAACGCTTAAATTCAACGGCCATATTAGCGGTTGGCTGGAATAATTTGTTAGGAGTTTTCCTTTATTCTATTAACTTTTGGATGATGCCATCGTTTTTTTTAAATAAACCCCGTTAACAATCTAAAGAATTAGATTTAAGGATAATATAGTTGAAATTAAAAAATCCTTTTTAAGGTAACATCTCCTGCAAATGCTTTAAGATAAATGCCTTCGTGTGTTGTATATTCAGACTTTAGTGAGGGTGGTGAGGCAGTTATTTGCTCTGCATGAACAGAGCCTGCTTCTAAAGCACAAAAATTTTGCTGCGTTCTGAATACGATAAATCTTCCCGGATCATTGGAAGGAAAGACCTTGAAAGTGCAATCAGGACCGTATGAATCACTTTGTTCCATCAAGAAATAGTTAGCATCACCGTCTACTACATAACCATGAGAGCAACTCAGTGGTTCTACACTGTAACCATCAGGGTAAAAAAAGTTTAAGAGTCCACATGCTGGTATTGAAGCATTGCTAGAGGTTGCTAATGACGACAAAAAAAGTATTGTTACGATGAGACCTTTGCATAAATAGGGATGATTAGCAAAATTCAATTTTTTCCAGATTGGTGATTTTCTTAAACCTTGTCCTAGCAGAGCTAAGGCTGGGTTTAAAAAATCGCCAAGCGGGTGAAAAGTGGATTTTTGATGATTATTCATATTTATGCAAAGGTCTCTATTAACGAGTATGTTTAAATCTTAGCCAACAAGGTATTTTCTTTATTGCTTTTTTTTATTAGCCTCATTAATCCAATTTATTGATTTTGACACTAACATAAGGGAATAACAAGAGAATTAATCAAATTCATTGCCACGAGAATAACTAGAAGTGGTGTTAAATAAGTATATTATTGCAAATAATCCAGTTGCTTGCAATACTACAAATAATCTCCATATTCATTCTTATTTAAATCATTAATCCCTTCAAGTAAGGCAAGAATATTGCCTGCCGTTAGTCCTAGCCATGCCCATATCGCCCACTATTGAAAACCAATATCCTTTTGAGCCTCATTATTTTCTATTTTTATGTTACTTACTTCTAACTATTAGGATATGCTATATTGAGAATAAAATCTTGTGTGATTTTTAAAAAAACCCTATTCATTGAAACCCTTAAAGGTGACATCTCCTGAAAATCCTGTAAAATAAGCGCCTTCGTGTGTTGTGTATTGAGCCTTTAGTGAGGGTGGTGTGGCAGTTATTTGCTCTACATGAATAGCGCCTGCTTCTAAAGCACAATAATTTTGTTGCGTTCTGAGGACGGTGAATTTTTCTGGATTATTGAAAGGAAAGACCTTGAAAATGCAATCAGGACCGTATGAATCTTCTTCTGACATCACGAAATAGCCTTCCTCCCTTTCTATCTCACCACGAGCGCAGGTCATTACATCTGCTCTGTAAGCAGGGGGTAGAAAAAAATATAAAAGTCCGCATCCTGTTACTGCATTGGCAGAGGTTGCTAATGACGACAAAAAAAGTATTGTTACGATGTATTTTTTCATTTTTAATTTAAGTTGAGTAAGTTAAAAGTATAACACCAAAGACCTTTGCATAAATATGAATAATCATCAAAAATCCACTTTTCACCCGCTTGGCGATTTTTTAAACCCAGCCTTAGCCCTGCTAGGACAAGGTTTAATAAAATCACCAATCTGGCAAAAATTGAATTTTGCTAATCATCCCTATTTATGCAAAGGTCTCTACCAGTTTTAAAATTTAAATGCGAGTAGTTGAATTTTACTTATCTCCAATTCTCACAAATGATACCGATTGCTTTACATTAATTTTTCAATACAATCTTCTGATGTTCGCCCAATAGAATTTAGCTTATCCCTTAAAGTCTCTTCATTCGTATTTTTTCTCCTTAACTGGCACTATTGCCTTTATACGCTGTATTAGAAAAAATCAGATGCATTCGCATGATTTTTTAATAAAAACCTGTTGTTTCTTTATCTATTTTTAATACCAATAACTGTCATAACTCAAAACAAAGGTTCGCCATAATTCTGTTGATACAAGCGCTCTATTTCAGCCAAATCAAATTGATGGTTTTGCGTGCCAAGATGGGCGATTTTAATTGCACCTAGCAACCCTGCAAGTTGCCCCGTAGTTTTCCAGTCTAAATTATTCATTAAGCCATATAATAGGCCTGCACGGTAAGCATCACCACAGCCAGTTGGGTCTTGTGTAGCGCTGGGTGTGGCGGGGTCGATATTGATGATTTCATTATTGGTGTGAATTTCACTGCCTTTAGCACCTTTGGTAATAATGAGTGCTTTGAGCATTGAAGCAATTTCTGACAAACTGAGATTGGTTTTATCCTGCAGCATTTGGGATTCGTAGTCATTGACAGCAATATAAGTGGCTTGTTCGATAAAAGTGATTAATTCTGCACCTGAAAACATTGGCATCCCTTGACCGGGGTCAAAAATAAAAGGGATGTTACTATCTGCAAACTGTTTCGCATGTGCAATCATACCATCGCGTCCATCGGGTGAGACAATGCCAATATCAACAGCATTAGCATCAATAACTTTATTTTGATGAGATTCGCTCATTGCACCTGGGTGGAAAGCGGTAATTTGGTTATCGTCCATATCGGTAGTAATAAAGGCTTGACCTGTGTAAGTGCCTTTAATTACTTTGATATGTGTGGTGTTCATGTGCTGAGATTCCATCCAGTTCATATAGGGGGTAAAATCCTCACCCACCGTTGCCATTGGCACTGAATTAACGCCCAATAAATGGAGATTATAGGCAATATTGCCACCACAACCGCCAAATTCTTTGCGTAGGGTTGGCACGAGAAAAGAGACATTGAGTATATGCACCTTATCTGGCAGAATGTGATTTTTAAATTGATCGTGGAAAACCATAATGGAATCAAAGGCATACGAACCACAAATTAACGCTGTTTTTAACATTTTTTCTCCTATCTTAACGACTTAGGTATTGGAAATCGCACATTTTCTTTTGCGCCACTGATTTCTATAATTTCAGTTGCATTGTGGTTGCGTAAATAATCAACCACTTCTTGCACCAAAATTTCAGGGGCTGATGCACCAGCGGTTACCCCTACCGTGCCTACTCCTTCTAGCCAGTTTGCTTGAATCTCTTTTGCGCCATCGATGAGATAGGCATTTTTTTGCATTTTTTCGGCAATTTCTCTAAGGCGATTTGAATTGGAAGAGTTGCTAGAACCTAGCACCAGTAACACATCAGAATCTTGCATAAGTGTTTTTACAGCATCTTGTCGATTCTGTGTGGCATAACAAATATCATCTTTTTGTGGGGATTCAATCTCAGGAAATTTACGCTTTAACGCATTAACAATTTGCTGAGTATCATCAATAGATAAGGTGGTTTGCGTTGTATAAGAAAGGTGCTTGCCGTCTAAATTCAACTTATCTACATCTGCAATGGTTTCAATCAGCTCAACCCTTGCACCTTGAGCCGATTGCCCAAGTGTGCCTTCTACTTCAGGATGGCCTTCGTGTCCAATCAAGACAACCTGATGATTTTGTTTTTGTTTGTGTACCACTTCTTTATGGACTTTAGTTACCAGCGGACAAGTGGCATCATAAATAATTGTACCCAATTCGTCAGCTTGTTGACGCACTGCTTTTGATACACCGTGTGCACTAAAAATGACCACTTTGCCTGTCGGCACTTCGTTAATTTCTTCAACAAAAATCGCACCTTTGGCTTTCAGACTGTCCACTACAAATTTGTTATGCACTACTTCGTGACGCACATAAATAGGCGCACCATGAAGCGCTAACGCACGCTCAACGATTTCAATAGCACGCTCTACTCCTGCACAAAAGCCTCGTGGATTGGCAAGTAAGACTTTCATTGAGAAGAATTTTCATGTTTTTCAAGTATTTCTACTTGAAACGAAACATCGCAACCTGCCAACGGATGATTAAAATTCACGGCAATATTATCGCCATCAATTTTGTCAATACAGCCTACAAACACCTCGCCTGTCGGTGTTTCAAACTCCACAGCAGTGTCAATCTTGACGTGCATATCTGCAGGAAATTCGGAGCGATTCATCATCTGAATAGCCTCTTCGTGAATTTGACCAAAGGCCTCATCAGAACCCAATAAAAAAGTTTGTAGTTTGCCGACTTCGGCCTCTTTGACGCAGGACTCTAAACAAGGATCAAGTTGCCCATCGCCAATTTCAAACTCAAAAAGGGTGTCGCCTGACTCATCGACCAGTGCGCCATTTGCGTGCGTGAGCTTGTAGAATAACTTATATTTAACCATTCTTTTGAGAGTGACACAATGCTTGTAATAATTGATGTACCTTACTGCGTAAATCTCGACGATGCACAATCATATCAATTGCACCTTTTTCTAACAAAAATTCACTACGCTGAAAGCCTTCTGGCAACTCTTCACGCACCGTTTGCTCTACCACTCTAGGTCCAGCAAAGCCAATCAATGCGTTTGGTTCAGCAATATGAATATCACCAAGCATAGCAAAGCTAGCGGAAACACCGCCCATGGTTGGATCGGTTAAAATTGAGATAAAGGGGATTTTTTTGTCGCTTAACAGTTTCAATATTAATGCCGTTTTGCTCATTTGCATCAGCGAAAACAGCCCCTCTTGCATTCGTGCACCACCTGACGCTGAAAAGCAGATTAGAGGTGCGCCAGTCTCCATGCTGAGTTGTGCCGCACGCACAAATTTCTCACCCACCACCGAGCCCATAGAACCACCCATAAATTTAAACTCAAAAGCAGCCACAACTACGCCCATACCGTGTAATGTGCCACTTTTCACCACCAGTGCGTCTTTTTCATCAGTATTTTTTTGTGCCAAATAAATGCGTTCTTTGTATTTTTTTTGATCCTTAAACTTTAAAGGGTCAACCGCAGTCAAATCAGGTGCAATCTCTGTTTGCCCGTCTTCATCTAAAAAGCCATCAAGTCTGATACGTGCAGAAATACGCATATGATAATCACATTTAGGGCAAACATAATTTAATGTTTTTAATTCCTCCGCATAAAGCGTGGCTTCACATTTAAGGCATTTTTCCCACAAACCCTCAGGAATATTTTTCTTCGCTACACTGGTAATTGAGGGTAATATTTTTTCTAGCCAACTCATTGCTACTGCTCCTTATTTAATGGCGCTCGAAATTTCATTCGCCAATGCGCCAACACTTTCCAACATTTTAGCCTTATCATCAGCATATTGTTCAACAAATGCAACCAATGATGAGCCTACAATAACGGCATCAGCATGCTCGGATACTGTTTTTGCACTTTTAGCATCTTTAATGCCAAAGCCAACGCCAATAGGCAAGTCAATCATTTGACGAATTCTTAAAAGATGCGTTCTGACCAAATCAACATCCAAATGCCCCGCACCTGTTACCCCCTTAAGAGCAACAAAATAAACAAAGCCTGAGGCAATATTTGCCAAAGATTTTAAGCGTTTATCGGTCGTAGTTGGGGCGACTAAGAAAATAAAATCAACCCCCGAGTTATTTAAACACGCCTTTAAATCACACGCTTCCTCAGGTGGCATATCTACCACCAGCACCCCATCCACGCCACTTTCTTGTGTCGCTTTGGCAAACGCCTGATAGCCAAAAACTTCAATCGGATTAAGATAACCCATCAGCACAATCGCCGTGGTGTCGTTGCCTTGTCGGAATTTTTTAACCAACGCCAACACATCACGCAAACTCACCCCATCTGCCACTGCCCGTTCATGCGATTTAGCAATCACTGGACCATCTGCCATCGGATCCGAAAACGGCACGCCCAGTTCAATTACATCCGCCCCATTTTTAACCAAAACCTGCATTAGTTCAAAAGTGTTATCCAGCCCGCTATCGCCCGCAGTGATAAAAGGAATAAATGCCTTTTTCCCTTCGGGTAAATTAGTAAATATTTGTGCTAATCTT